>JAEEKU010000087.1 GCA_016282555.1 Methanomassiliicoccaceae archaeon | reverse complement strand
TATCTTTCTGGAAGTCATCGGGGCTTCGCACATCCATCCGATCATCTCGCTTCCCGGAACGGAGCAAATAACTTCTATGCCCTCCGTCTGAAGAATCAGTTTTTCCGCGGCCTGCCCGGATACTATCCAGATCTCGTCTCCCTTCTTTATCTTCTTGTATTCGACTTCGGGATTCACCCAGAAACATACCTGCCCGTAAACCGTTTCCGGACGCAGCGTCGCGGCAACGAGGAACTCGTCTCCGTGCCTGAACTTCAGCAGGGTGTATTCCTGGGTTTCCGCTTTTCCGCCTTTGGAAATATCTGTTTCCGACGGGTCTACGGCTACGGGGCCGCAGTTCGGACAGAAAGATGCGTAATAGGGTTTCTGAATCAGCAGGCCTTTGGATTTCAGTTTTCTGAACTGCCACTGGATGAACTTCCCGTAATCGGGATAGAGGGTACATGTGAATCTCCTCCAGTCCGACAGAAAACCGAAGCGTTTCCAGTAATCGTTCACGTAAACATTGTTGAAAAACTCGATTACCTTCATAGGTTCCCCGAGTTCGCCGATTTTATCGTCGGGACATCCGTTTCTTTTGAGATAATCGATCGTTTTCTCATCGCGTCTGCTTATTTTTTTGGCTAAGCTTATTCCGCCGTTGCCTGTAGCATGCGTTCCCACCGGAAAAAGGACGTTGAATCCCTTCATGCGTTTGTATCTCGAAATCGCATCGACATAGGAATAGCCGCGCATGTGTCCGACATGAAGATAACCCGTTACTCCGGGGTAAGCGAAAATCGACATGAACTTAGGTTTGGAGGCATCGCGTTCGGATTTATCCAAACCGGACTCCTTCCAGCGTTTCTGCCATTTATCCTCGATACTGCTGTAATCGATCGCCATTGAATCAACCAATGGTCCCGCCAATGAAGTTAATATATTATTGTTTTACCGCGCAACGGCTGTCTTACTCGTAACCCGTTATATGGCACCCGGCGGATGACATATATAGTAGGTATGCGTTGCAATAATTGTTATGGCAGACGACGGGCTGAAAATAACCATCAGGGTTACGCCTGAGGAAATCCAGATTCTGGAAGAATACATGCTGGATCACGGCATAGCCAACCGCTCGGATCTGGTCAGGGATGCCATAAGAAACTACATCGGGATCGAATCCGGGGAGACTCATGTCCCTGAAGGGCTGGGAGTATTCGTACACTTCACAAGTCTCCTCATGTCGGTCTTGTCGAATCTGGTAAAACAGGGAATATGCGTTTCGGAAGAGGAATTCATCCGTAAATGCGTACTCGATGTGATAGTGCCTGAGGAAGCGAACTACAAGGCAATCGATGAGGCTTTCGCCTTGGCCAAAGTCTCTGCTTTAAACAAGTAAAGAGGTAAAAGCAAATGACACAGAAAATGACGATGCCGGCAGCGGTCATAGGAATAGGAGGTGCCGGATGCAACATCCTCAATTCCGTTGACGGCAGTTTCATCCGTATCGCGCTGAATTCCGACGAGGCGGCTCTCGAAAGAACCGATGCTGACTATAAATTCATCATTCCGAAGAACGAACAGGCAGACGAAACTACCCTCCGCGGGATCAGGGGTGCGCTCAGCGGATGCGGGATTGCCGTCGTTCTTGCAGGTCTGGGCGGGAGATCGAAAGAGGAGACTGTCACGGAAATCATCAATACGATTGCCGATGCCGGTTCCAAGAGTTACATAATCGCTATCAATCCCTTCACATTCGAAGGCGAAAGAAGGATTATCGCCGAAAAATCGTTCCTTAAGATCAGAGATCTGTGCTCGGAGTCCAGGCTTCTGGATAACGACGATATGATCAGAACATCCGGAGACATGACGCTGGATTCGGCCATGAAGAAGATGAACGAATCCATAGCCGAGTCCATCATCAGCCTGAGAAACGGGCATGCCTGTTTCGCCGATCCTATGCCGATGGCATGGGTCTGAATTAACGATTAAGTTTTCCCCAAACAGAGGGGCGCCGCCTCTCTGTATTTTTTTTAAAAAAGGTTTGAGGGGTGTGCCGTCGGCGGCGGACGGCTTCGTACCCCATTTCAAAAGCTTTCGTATTCAGTTCTCTGAATTTCTCCGGAACCTGGGCGATAAGCGCTTCGAACAGAGCTTCTTTGGAGATCGGGAAGCCTTTTACAGCAGCCATGGCTCCGATCATTACCGCGTTTGCCGCGACGGCTTTTCCCGCTTTCAGAGCTATCCCAGTGGCATCCACGGTTATCAGATTGCTGTTTCTGGACAGTATTTCTTTCTTCAGGATCTCTATATCCGGATATTCCTCGAAACCCGCGGCGACCATGGACGGTAAGACGGGATCAAGATTCATTACTATAGCAGTATTTTTATTTCCCAGGGAAAGGTTTCTGCACGTCTCCACAGGCTCGAAACCGAGAATCAGATCCGCTGATCCAACGGCTTCGAGAGGACTGCATACGCCGTCGCCGAAGCGCACTGTCGAGAGAACGCTCCCTCCCCTCTGGGCCATCCCGTGGACTTCGCTCATGGAAACGTCGTAACCCATGCTCATTGCCGCATTCCCGAGAACCATTGAAGCCAGAAGAACTCCCTGGCCTCCCACTCCGACGATCTGAATGGAATATTTCATTTTTTCACCTCGATTGCATTTCTGGGACAGACGGAAGCGCACATGCCGCATCCGATGCACTGGCTGGGATCGGCAGCAATCTTTCCGTCTTTTTTGGACAGGGCGGGACAGGCGACGGTCTTCAGGCAGGTTCCGCACAGATTGCATCTGCTTCCGTCGATTTCGCAGTATCCGGGAACCAGAAGCTTGCGTTTTTTGAGTTCGAGCGGACAGGGGCATTTGGAAATCACGACTGCCACGCCGTCATAATCGAGAGCTTCGGAGAATACTCCGGCGCATTCGCGTATCTTGTAGGGATCGACGGTTCTGACAAATTCGACACCGGTTCCCTTGACCAGCTTTTCGATATCGACGGGTGCCGTATGGATCCCGCCGAATTCTCTTCCCGTGCCGGGGTTAGGCTGGTGCCCGGTCATCGCGGTCGTGCGGTTGTCGAGAATAACCAGAATAATTTTGTGGTTATTGAAAACGGCGTTGACCAGTGGGGGGATTCCCGCGTGGAAGAACGTCGAATCTCCCATGAACGCTATCGCTTTCTGATCGGTCGAAGCATCGAAACCGCCGGCCGCTCCGGCGCCTCCTCCCATGCAGATGATGAAATCGGCGGTGTTGAACGGAGGCTGGACGCCCAGAGTGTAACATCCTATATCGGAGCAGTATACGACGTCTCTCTTGCCGACGGCCTTTTTGACGGCGGCGTACATTCCCCTGTGGGGACATCCCGCGCATAAAGTCGGAGGCCTGCTGGGAAGCTTTATCTCCGCCGGCCGCATGGGCTCCGGGAACGACTGCACGTCCGCGATTCCGCCGAGCGATCTCAAGGTGTCGGGCGAATATTCCCAGGCTCTCGGGAGGTGCCCAGATCTTTTTCCATACACGGGCACGTCAATCCGGTTCTGGGCGCAGATTCTGAGAACCTGATCCTCCAGATACGGATCCAGTTCCTCTATCACAATAACATATTTTTTCGTCCTGACGAATCCGGCGATTTTCTTTTCCGGAACCGGATTGGTGAATCCCAGTTTGAGCACGGAGGCGTTTCTGATGAATTCTTTCGCGTAAGTATACGAAACCCCCGAAGTGATTATTCCGATATCTCCGTCGCCTTCGATGCGGTTCAGCGAGGAGGACTCCGAAAGTTCCAGCGCCGCGGAGTTCTTCCCGAGAAGAATTTTTCTGTTCTGTTTGGCAAAGGCGGGGATATTCACGAACCTCGAAACGTCCTTGTCGAAATAGCCTTTCGTTTTGATGTCTGCTTTGCTGCCGAAAGAAACGATTCCCCTCGCATGATTCATGCGGGTGGTGGTTCTGAATATCACGGGAAGCTGCAGCTTTTCCGAGATGGCATACGCTTCTTTAACCATGTCTTTGGCATCGGACGGATCCGAAGGCTCCACCATCGGCAGAAGCGACAGCTGGGAGTAATACCTGTTATCCTGCTCGTTCTGGGAACTGTGGGCGGAGGGATCGTCCGCGGTCAGAATAAGCATCCCCCCTCTGACTCCCGAATAGGCCAGAGTCATCATCGGATCTGCCGCGACATTCAGGCCCACGTGCTTCATGAACACGAAAGATCTCACTCCCGAAGATGCCGCTGCGGCGGAAACTTCCAGAGCGACCTTTTCATTCGACGAAAATTCGAAATACATTCCTATGTCGGAAGACAGTTTTTCCAGAATGTTTCCGATCTCTGATGACGGAGTTCCCGGGTACGTCGAAGCAAATCCCGTTCCGGCTTCTATGAGGCCGCGGACTATGGCTTCGTTTCCGAGAAGCAGCTGTCTGCCTCCGTCGGTTAAAAGATTCGGCATTTTATTAACCTCTGCATGTAATTTGCATCACTGTTATAACTGGTTCGTTGCCGCTCCGGAAAGAAACGCCGTAAATGCGCTTTAAAAATCAGAGACAATCAGGGCAAGTGGATGTCCCTGATTTAAAATGCCGGAAAAATGAAAGAGGTTTAATAAGACTCTGCGATAGGGGAAACGGGCAGAGGTAGCCAAGCCTGGCCAAAGACGCAGGACTTAGGATCCTGTCCCTAGAGGTTCATGGGTTCAAATCCCATCCTCTGCACCTGTCAGGTATGTCTTTTTATGAATCTCTCCGTCTTATCGAACGCCTCTCCGAGAACTTCGACAGGGGCGAGGAGAACCGTGCGGAAATGGCTGTTTCCGAATTCTTTGCAGAACCCGGAGCCGTGCACGAAGACCACTCCCTCTTCCTTTATCAGATCGAATACGAACTCTTTATCGGTTTTCCACGGAGTTCCGGAAAGATCGATTCTGGGAAACATATACAGCGCCCCCCTGGCACGGTTGGACTGAAGGGACGATATCTCGTTCAGGCGCTTGTAGGTAAAGTCCGCCCTCTCCTTGAGTTTTCTGTTCATATCCGCGATATAATCCTGCGGACCTTCCAGAGAGGCGCGCGCGGCGGCCTGGCAGGGAACGTTGGAACAGATTCTGGCGCGGAACTGCTTCATCATGCCCACGCGGATCTCGTCCATAAGGCCGCCGCTGTCCATGAAATAGCAGTAGCCCACTCTCCACCCGGGCATCAGGTTGACCTTCGAAAAACCGTTCAGAATAATTCTGGGAACATCGTCAGGCAGTTTCGAAGCGGAATAGAATTTTCCGTCGAATACTATTTTATCGTAAATCTCGTCTGATATCAAAGGAATATCGTATTCCGCGGCTATGTTTCCGAATTCTCTGATATCTTCAGGATCGTAAACCGCTCCGGTGGGATTGTTCGGATTGCACAGAACCAGAGCTTTCGTACGGTTCGTGATCCTTTTGCGGATCATATCCGTGTCGGGCCTCCAGTTTTCCTCTTCTATCTGCCTGTAAGGAACGGTTTTTCCCTCATAGAAGTTGATGTACTGCATGTAAGACGGATATCCGGGACCGGGAACCAGAACCTCGTCTCCGGGTTCGATGAACGTCCCCATCATAACGTTGATGCATTCGCTGACTCCCGCGGTAACGTACACGTCTTCGGGGGATATGGAGATTCCGTTTTTGTCGTACTCCCTGCGGACGATAGCTTCCCTCAGATCCCTCTGGCCCTGGGAATCCCCGTAGCCGTTGTCGACGTTGTCCACCGCCTCTCTGAGAGTCTGCTTGAAGTATTCGGGAGTTTCGAAATCCCATTTGTTCGGATCGCCGATGTTCAGATTCAGCATCTTTTTTCCGGCGGAAGCGGCCTCGGCAGCCGGAAGAGTAACTTCGCGGATA
This sequence comes from Methanomassiliicoccaceae archaeon, assembly GCA_016282555.1. Taxonomy (GTDB): domain Archaea; phylum Thermoplasmatota; class Thermoplasmata; order Methanomassiliicoccales; family Methanomethylophilaceae; genus Methanoprimaticola. The sequence continues at coordinate 2,956 of JAEEKU010000087.1, read as the reverse complement.
GCGTAATCCATTCCCATCGATCTTCTGGATGCCTTAATCTGTCTCTTCATAAGATCGGACCTTCCAGATCTTTTTTCTATATAAGGAATGCGAATTAAAGGAAAAAATAAAGAGTACTATAGTACTGATTACTGGTAGTACTATAGTACTTTAAAAGGGATTTCAGTAGGAAACGCCCTGCCAGAGCATAGCGTTGGCGACTTTCTCGAATCCTGCGATGTTCGCTCCGGCGACGAGATTTCCGTCCATGCCGTATCTCTTCGCGGCTTCGGAGGCGTTCTTGTAGATGGTCTTCATGATGCCGTGGAGCTTGGAATCGACCTCGTCGAAAGACCAGGAAAGCCTTGCGCTGTTCTGGCACATCTCCAGGGCAGAGGTAGCCACTCCGCCGGCGTTGGCCGCCTTAGCGGGTCCGAAAAGAACTCCGGATTTCTGGAAGCAGGCGATCGCCCCGGGAGTGCTGGGCATATTGGCTCCTTCGGCGACTGCGATCACGCCGTTCTTAACCAGTATCTGGGCGGACTGCTCGTCGAGCTCGTTCTGCGTGGCGCACGGAAGAGCGATATCGCAGGGAATCGTCCAGATGCCTCTGCATCCTTCTGTGTAAACGGCGGAGGGAACGTAGTTGGTGTAAGTTTTTATCCTGTCTCTCTTGACTTCCTTGATCTCTTTCAGAGTTCTGTAATCGATTCCGTTGTCGTCTCTGATGTATCCGTTGGAATCGGAGACCGCGATGACCTTGGCCCCGAGCTGCGTCGCTTTCTGGCATGCGTATATTGCGACGTTTCCGGAACCGGAGATGACCACCTTCTTTCCCTCGAAGGATTTGCCGTTGTCTCTGAGCATCTCGTCGGCGAAGTAGCAGAGTCCGTATCCGGTAGCTTCGGTCCTGGCGAGAGATCCGCCGGACGGAATGGCCTTGCCGGTGAGAACTCCGGTGAACTCGTTTCTGAGCCTCTTGTACTGACCGAACATATATCCGATTTCCCTCGCTCCGGTTCCTATATCCCCGGCGGGAACGTCGGTGTCGGGCCCGATGTGTCTGGCGAGTTCCGTCATGAAAGACTGGCAGAAACGCATGATTTCGTTGTCGGATTTTCCCTTGGGATCGAAATCCGATCCTCCCTTTCCTCCGCCGATGGGCAGAGTGGTGAGGCTGTTTTTGAATATCTGTTCGAATCCGAGGAATTTGAGGATGGAAAGATTGACGGACGGGTGGAGCCTGATGCCTCCCTTGTAAGGTCCGATGGCGGAGTTGAACTGCACGCGGTATCCGCGGTTGACTTGGACTTTTCCGCTGTCGTCTACCCATGAGACGCGGAACATGACGATTCTTTCCGGTTCGACGATTCTTTCGATGATTCCTGCTTTCTGAAGTTCCGGCCTGGATTCGATCACGGGCACGAGAGATTCGAGAACTTCTTCGACTGCCTGAAGGAATTCGGGCTGGTCCGCGTTGCGGCACTTGAGACCTTCGAAAACAGACTGCAGATATTCGTTTTTTATTGCCATATTATAGCCTCTTCTTGGGTGATTGTACATATACTATCTGATATTTAAATAATACAGATAATAATTCTAATTAATGGTTAATAATTAGATAAATATCTAATTTGCAATCGAATAATTAGATATATGATTCGCGCAAAATTATGAAATTCGGAGAAGCGGGAAATAAAAAAAAGAGAAGGCCCGGAGGCCCTCGTTTCAGACCAGACGGTGGAATTCGACCATCGATCTCACGCCGAGATCTCCGGATCTGGCGACTTTGATGGCGCGCACCGCGATATCCGCGCCCTGGACGGTAGTTATGAAGGGTATCTCCAGCTCCACCGCAAGACGGCGCATGGTATACCCGTCGCGTATGGCTCCCGATTTCTGGGACGGGGTGTTGATGACCAGATTGATCTTCCCGTCCCTCATCAGCCCTACGGCGTTGGGCTTCTGCCCCTCGTCCAGCTTGAAGACGGTGACGGTATCCACGCCGCAGTCCCTGAGGTATGTGGAGGTTCCCTTCGTCGCATAGAGGGTGAATCCCATCTTCTTGAGCTCCTTCGCGGGCTCAAGAATTTTCTCCTTGTCCTGATCGTTGACGGTGATGTATACCCCGCCCTCGGAGGGGAGCCTGTTACCCGCCGCTATCAGCGCTTTGTAGCAGGCTTTGCTGAAGTCCTCGTCGATTCCCATAACCTCTCCGGTGGACTTCATCTCGGGCGTGAGAATCGAATCCACGCCGGGAAGTTTGAGGAACGGGAACACGGACGCTTTGATCGCGTAGTGATCTATGGCGCGGTATCCGCCGAGGCCGAAATCCTTCAGGGTTTTTCCCAGCATGATCTTGGTTGCGATCTTGGCCAGCGGGATTCCGGTAGCCTTGGATATGAAGGGAACGGTCCTGGAAGCCCTGGGGTTAGCCTCTATCATATAGATCTGGCCGTTCTTCACCGCCAGCTGGATGTTGATAAGCCCGCGGATGTTCAGCGCGAGAGCGACCTTCTCCGTAGTCTCGACGATCTCGTCGATGAGATGCCTGGAGAGCGTGAACGGAGGAAGAACCATCGTGGCGTCTCCGGAGTGGCATCCGGCGTATTCCACATGCTCCATTATTCCTCCGACGTAGACGTCCTTCCCGTCGCAGACCGCGTCCACGTCTATCTCTACCGCTTCGGTGAGATATTTGTCGACGAGAATCGGATGGTTTCTGGAGACTTTGACGGCGGTCTCGACGTAAGTCCTGAGCTCGGATGTCGAGTATACAATCTCCATAGCCCTTCCGCCCAGAACATAGGAGGGTCTGACGAGCACCGGGTAACCGATATCCTCGGCTATCGCTCTGGCTTCCTCGAACGAATATCCGGTTCCGGATTTGGGCTGTTTGATTCCGAGCTTGTCCATCAATGCAGAGAATCTGCGCCTGTCTTCGGCCACATCCATATCGTCGGGGCTGGTCCCCAGC
>JAEEKU010000086.1 GCA_016282555.1 Methanomassiliicoccaceae archaeon | reverse complement strand
GATCCTCACGACTTCCTTGTCCTCGATCTGCTTGCTGATCGAAGAGCCGGCGGGGACGTCGTTCAGATAGAGCGATCCGTGTTCGATGGAAACGGACAGCATGTGGACCGGTTTCTTGGACATCACGGCTTCGGCGTTCACGAGCTCGGTTCCCATAGTGACCTTGATCACCTGGAACTCGCTGCGCACGCCGTCGAGAAGCCAGTAGCTGAAATCGTACCCGGGATCGGGAATCGCCGCGAGCGTAAACTCGTCTCCCGGAGACGCTTTCGCGGAATAGGAGGAGCCGACGTTGCTGCCGTTGACTTCGACCGTGCCGCCTCTGGCGATAACCATGAGCGTGGCATTTTCCATCGGCTCCATGTACGCGACGGCCAGGATGTCTTCGGATCCCATTTTGATCTCAATCGTCTGGTATTCCTTTCCGTACAGTTTTCCGTTGACGTCCCATCTGGAGAACGTGTTTCCGGGAGCTGGCGCGGCGTTGACGATCAGGCTTTCGCCGGTGTACAGGCTGACTGTGTATTCCGATCCTATGTTCTCGTTGTTGATGATCAGCCCGCCGTTGACCGCTCTGACGTTCAGCGTGTGAAGGGTGCTCTCCACGACCGCGGTCAGGGCGATATCTCCGGGAACATCGAAAGTGAATTCCTCTTTGACCGAAACGACCCTGTTATCCACCATCCATCCTCTGAACACATGTCCGGAGGGAACGTCGATCTTCACGGTCACGGATTCTCCCTGCTTCACGACCGCTTCTGAAACCCGGGCCCCGTTGATGTACAAGGTGCCGGCGTCTGCCGAAACGGTCACCGTGCAGTCCGGAGCATCGGTCATGACCGCGGCTGCGGTGACATCCGAGGACAGGTTGTTGATCGTCAGCCTGGGATAGGTGTACGTTTTGCCGTCGAGGACCCATTCTTTGAACACGTAGCCCGTATCGGGCACAGCTTCCATGACGACTTTGGATCCTTCGACGTAAGTTCCCGTGTAAGACGTTCCCTTGTCTTCTCCGTCTATGGAGACGGTACCGTTGCGGACGGAGACGCTCAGGGTGAAAATCGTGCTGCCGGTTCTCGCTTCGACCGCGATATCCTCGGTTTCCATTACAACCGAGTACTCCGGATCTGTGGACACGCAGTTCCCGCCAATGAACCATCCGACGAACTTCCTGTCTTCGGGAACGGCGATCCTGAGAACGGCGGAGCTGCCCTCTTTCACGTCCTTGTACGAAACGGCCTCCCCGTCGATGGTGACCGAGCCGTAATCCGCCGTCACAGTCAGTCTGTGCGAGGGAACGGGCTTGAAAATGCATTCGACGTTCATATCTCCGGAACCGACTTTGACCGTAATCGCTCCGGACGCGTAGGAAAGACCGTCGGCCTTCCAGCTGTCGAAATAGAATCCGTCGGACGGGACGGCCGTCAGAGTGACGGACTGCCCCTCCTCGAGAACGACTCTGTAGCTTTCTCCGATCACCGTTCCGTACGCGGAGACCGCTCCGAATCCGGCCGAAGAATCTCCCTCCAGCTTAGCCGTTACGGAAACCGTATGGGTCTTGTTGACGGCTTTGACCGTGTTCACGGTAAGATTCATATCCCCGGTAACGGTGAATTTGCAGACGGGGGTGCCCGAGGTCTTCTGGCCGCTCCACCCGGATACGGTGTATCCGCTGTCGGCGACCGCGTACGCGGTAATTTCGGTTCCGATCTCGAATCTCTGCTCGAAATTCTTGCCGGAATCCGCGCCGTTCACATTCAGGACCGAGTTGTTTCCGGTTATTCTGACCGTGTGCTTCTCCACTTCGGCCCTGGCAACAATCGTCATGCTTCCGTCGAGAGAGAAGGTATAGGACGGCTTGTCCGAAAGGAGCTTTTCTCCGGAATAATATCCCGAGAACTCGTATCCGGACGAGGGTACGGAGACCAGAGTCACGGAAGTTCCGCTCTGGAGTCTGGAGCTGTATTCGGATACCGGAGATCCGCCGTTGACCGTGAACTGAAGATTCTCAGAATTTACAGTGAGATCGTAATACACGGGTTTCGTCCCTATCACGAACACCGAAAACGAGGAAGTCTGGAAAGAAACTATTCCGTTCGCGAGGGAAGATGCCGTCTTCACGGCTTTTCCGAATACGATATGATAAACGGAAACGTCCCTGGTAAACGGAACGGGAACCTTGACGGTCACCGAACCGTCGGGCTGGACCGTTTTTCCGCCTTTTTCGGCGCGGATGTCGTAGGCCAGCGCAGATCCGTAATCTATCACGTCGGAAGGAGCAAGAGAAACTGCTTCGCTCCTCTGGGTTCCGGCCAGGACGGAAACGTCCGCTTCGGTTCCGGACGGGAAATTTCCTCCCTTTATCTCTACGCCGGTATCGGAATCCGATAATTCGTTCACGGTTCCTCCGCCGGAAAGCAGCAGAACACATGCAGCTGCGATGACAACGACTACAGCCGCAATCACTGCTATTATCTTATAATTCATTCAACCACCTTTAAGGCGCCATTCTGGCTGCTGAGACTCCTAAGGCGGTCGGATAATAAAATATAAACGGTCCCGGAAACCGGCTTTTTGATAAGTATTTAATAGTTTCTGTAAATAAAAATAAGTTTAAATATGATGGTTTTTTGAAAAAAATTTACCCGGATTACCTATCAGTCGTTATTTAAAGACAATCAACTAATTTTATATAGAAACCTATAGATATACTGAACAGCAGTGATCTGAGCGTAACGGTCCGGAATAACGGGATATCGGAATAAAACTCCGGATAAGAGCGTTCAGATAACCGGAGATGAGTTAATGGAAGAAAATAACGAACAGAGTCAGCTTGCGCGTTCCGTATCATGGAAAGACGGGATGTTCGTAGCGCTAGGCGTGCCCCTGCTGATTCTACCCGGACTTTTTGATGTCGGATCGATGATCTGGGCCCTGTGCATTTTCACATGGACCATGGGTGTCGTCCAAGGATTTATCCAGAATATCGCATACGCCGAAATGGTAACGACATTCCCTCAGGCCACCGGAATTCCCGGATGCGCGCAGACCGTTTTCCGCTCGGAAAATCCGCAGAAAGGAAAAATCGATAAAAGCAAATTCATCGGCGCGTTCGCGTCATGGTGCTACTGGTTCGCATGGACCCCCGTAGTTTACATATTCTCGGGCCTTATCGTCGAATACATCGGAGTCATGTTCGATCTGGACCTCTCGGACGGAATGCTGAATCTCGGACTCAGCATGCTCGTTATCATAATCGTGGTCGCCGGAATGTTCGTTCTCGGAAGCCGCGGGCTTGAAGGCGGAGGAAAACTCGCGCTCGTGCTGGCCGTGATCTCGCTCGTGCCTATCGTAATCATTCTTCTCGGAAATATCGGCAACTTCGAATTCTCCAACATAACCGACGCGTGGAACTTCCCCATCGCAGGCCAGTCCGATCTTCTCTCGGTGATCCTGATCCTCGGATGCTTCGGACTCGGACAGTGGTCCTCGTGCGCCTGGGAAACCGCGGCTATCTACGGCCCCGAATACAAGGATCCCGGAAAGGATACGCCCAAAGCCCTGTTCGGATGCGGAATCATCTGCCTCATACTGTATTTCCTGGTCCCGTTCCTCATGTACGGAGAGATCGGACAGTCCGGAGTCGAAGACGCCGGGTACCACTCCCTCTACCCCATAGCTATCGCGGCCTTCGGAGATTTCGGAGGACTGATCGCGCTGGTGGTCCTCATCATCGCTATGATTCTGATCATCCAGACCGGATACCTCGGCTCCTCCAGATCCCTGCACTCCATGGCGATGGAAGGAAACCTTCCGGGATGGTTCGGAAAACTGAACAGCCACAAGATGCCGGTCAACGCGATGCTCTTCGTTTCGGTTTTCAACGTGATGCTGATGTTCGTCCTCTGCGTGCTGCCGATGGTCGGCGCCGACACCTCGGTCATGACGGTTCTTTCCGCCTCCGCGATGGGTTACGCTATCGCCAACTTCGTCGCCCTCGCGGCATTCGTGAAATCGAGAAGGGATCCGAAATTCAAGGACCTTCCGAGACCGTTCAAAGCGCCCGGATTCTACACCTACGTCGGAATCATCATGTGCTGTCTCCAGATCGTTCTGCTGGTATGTCTGGTCTACTGGAGCTACGTGGCTTCCGGAGACAGCATTCTGGCCGCTATTCTGGGCGCCGTGATACTGATGTGTTTCATACCCATCTGGTACATGGTGCAGAAAAAGAGCATATCCTCTGAGTAAACGTGTTTTCCCGGGGAACCCCCGGGATCTTTTATTTAAGCGCGCCTGGGCTGGGTCAGCGGCCTGTCCCAGAATACGGACGCGCCGCTTCCGGAGATCATCCTGTCCGTATTCGCACGGAACTCCGAAAGAAACGCTTCCTCGCGCTTTCTGGAACGCCTTCCGGGGGCTTCGTACACGGTTTCGGAGAACACCGCGTCGTACGGAACGCGGAAATCCTCGGAGTCCTCGCGGGGAATGAACGCCGCGCTGATTTCGTACTTTATCTTTCCTTCGTGAGATTCGGCGGTCAGAGCGACTTTGACTCCGCGGCGGGAGACTCCGTTGAAACTTCCTTCTGCTTCGAAAAACTGCTCGTAAACGTTCAGAGGATCCATGATCCGCGGATATCCCGGACACACATTATAATTACTGTTCCCAAAGATTATCTGGATCTATCGTATAACGCCTGATATGAAATATTCGGTCATTTTAGAAGCGTACGGAACCAGCCCGGTTTTCGATTCCGCCGAATTCCAGTCCGACAGACTCACCGAACTGCTGGGAATGGAAGTTTATACCGCATACTCCCGCAGGGGAGAGCCCTCCGTCGACGAAGTCCTCGAGGAAGTCGCCGGAGAAAATCCGGACGCGCTGGTGATCGTGCCGTTCTATTTCGCTCCGAGCGCCACCACCGACGGCGGAACGCTGGAAAGATTCGGCGCCGACACGGAGACCCGCCGCGGGACTATAGATCTTTCAGGAAAAAAGACCGAGGTTTACATCGCTAAATTGTTCATAACCGAACAGGAAGCGCTGAAAAAGGCTGTAGTGAAAATGGTGAAAGAGAAGGCCGGAACTGATACCGGGATAATGCTGGTCGGCCACGGTTCCAGAGACGGAAGGAATCTCGCCATGGTCAGACCGTTCGCGGACGCTCTTTCTGCCGAAGGCTACGATACCCTCTGCGGAAGCAACGAGTTCGACGAGCCCACGGTGGAAATGATGACTGAAGAACTGGCATCGAGAAAAGACAAGATAGCCGTTCTCCCGATGTTCATTTCCCCCAACAAGCACTCCAGACAGGACATCCCTCCGAAGCTCGGGCTGAAGGAATTCCAGACCTCCGGCACGGTTTCCGCCGGCGGCAGAACGGTGCACATAGAGATGCTTCCGGAGATCGGTTCGTGTCCCGAACTGACCGGAATACTTCTGAAAACGATCAGAGACTCGGGGTTCTGACGATGGACCGGAAAATATGCCAGTGCTGCGGTATGCCTCTGGACGAGACTTCCTTCAGCACGGAGCCGGACGGCAGCGTGAACGAAAAATACTGCAAATGGTGCTATTCCGGCGGGAAATTTGCGTACACCGATATGAATCAGATGATAGATTTCCTTACGGATCATATGGCGAACGAAACTTACTCCCCGGAGCAGGTAAAAGAATACCTCCTGACGGTCATTCCCGGGCTGGAGCACTGGAAAAAGCGACGGACCCCGGATAAAATATAATACCCGGCCGGCGATCTCCGGCCGTGGCGAAACTTCTCGTGAAAGATGAAATCTACTGCGTCCGGGAGGGCGTTACTGTGGCGGAGGCGGCCTCTTCCAGCGGTCTCCGTCCCGATTCCTACATTTTTCTGTCCGGCGGAACCCCGGTTCCGATGGATACCGTCATAACCGGGGATATGGAGATCAGAGCGATCAGAGTCGCTTCCGGCGGATGATCAGCTTCCGGCTATCTTCAGCAGCCCGTCGAAATCGAATCCCGACTTCTCGGCGATGTCCGCGAATTCGTCGATGTTCCTGATGAACGCCTCCCTCGCGGTCTCCCCTTCGAGTCTCCCCTCCGACGAGGAGCAGGAATCCTCTTCCGGGAATCTGAGATAAACGTACGGAAGAACGCCGAGGCATTTCATCCCCGTCAGCTCCTCAATCCTGTCCAGCGCCGGTTTGAGAATTCCGGCGTCGCCCCTGAACCTGTTTATGATGTATCCCTTCAGCCTCGGCCTCAGATGATCGGGGATTATCCTCCATGTTCCGTATATAGCGGCGAAAACTCCTCCCTTTTCGATATCTCCGACGATGATCGCCGGGACTCCGGTTCTCTCCATAAGTCCCGTATTCGCGATATCCCTCTCCATGAGATTGAGCTCCGCGGGAGAGCCGGAGCCTTCGCATATGACGATATTGTGCTTTTCCGAAAGCCTTTCCAGCGCTTTGACCGCCTCGTCCATCACCTTCCCGCGATCCAGCTCTATTCCGTTTCCGTAATCGATGAACGGCTTTCCGTTGACGACGGCTTGTATAATTCCTCCCCCGCTCGGTTTCAGGAGCACCGGGTTCATATCCGTTTCAGGCTCGAGGCCGGCCGACCACGCCTGGAACGCCTGCCCCATGCCTATCTCCCCTCCGTCTTTGGTCGCATAGGAGTTGAGGGAGAGATTGGATGCTTTGAAAGGAACCGGATCCAGGCCTTTTCCGGAGTAGTATCTGCACAGCATGGCGCAGATGGTGGTTTTTCCCGCCGAGGAGGATGTTCCCAGAACGAGAATCTTCATTCCTCCGCCTCCAGTATGGATATCAGCCTGCCGACGTCCATATTCTTCTCGAACGCGTCGGCGAGAGCGTCGAGACTCTCCTCCAGAACTTCGGCGTACGTCTTTCCGTCTCCCTCCGGAGCCGCGCCGCCGCCTTTTACGAACGAGAGGAAATACTTCCTGAAGGCCTTGGCGTCGAAGCAGCCGTGGAGATACGTGCCGAAAAGCATCTCGCTCTCCCTGACGGAACCTTCGTTCCAAGGCTTGGCGAACATGCTCTCTATGCGGAACAGCGGCTCCTCCGCGGTCTCGGTCTGCCCCATATGCAGTTCGTATCCGGTGATCTCCCCGCCATGGCCCTTCAGAAGGACGGCGTCCCTGTTGGCTACCGTCTTGCTGTATTCGGCGAATACGGTTTTGTTGCCGAACAGCCCCAGCCCTTTGATTATCTCCGGCTTCCCGCCCTCGATCCCGAGGGAATCGTCCAGGATGTCGCCCATCATCTGGTATCCTCCGCAGATTCCCAGAATAGGAACTTTGCCCTTCATCTGCATGAGCCGGTCCGCGATCCCTCTCTCCTGCATCCAGCGGTAATCCGCGACGGTGTTCTTCGTTCCTGGAATAATAACAGCGTCCGCCCCGTCGAGATCTTCCGGAGACTGGACGTAGCTGATCGAAACATCTTCCATGAACAGAGGATCCAAATCGGTGAAATTGGCGATGCGGGGGAATCTGATGACCGCCGCCCTGATCTTTCCCGCTCCTTTGCCGGAAATATCCCTGAGGGCTTCGGAATCCTCGGACGGAAGCGCCACGTCGATGTGGGGTATTATCCCGATTACGGGAACTCCGATCATCTTTTCCAGTTTTTCGGAGCCTTCCCTCATGGATTCCATGCTTCCCCTGACGTTGTTCAGAATAATCCCCTTGATTCTCCTGCGGTCTTTTTCCGGAATAAGCTCCACGGTTCCCAGAGCGTAAGCGAAAGAACCTCCCCACTCCACGTTCACGACGAGAATGACCGATGCATCCGCTATCTCCGCGGCTCTCATGTTCGCGATGTCCTTGTCGTAGATGTTTATCTCCGCCGGGGATCCCGCGCCCTCCATTATCACGAAATCGTATCTTTTTTTCATGAAGTCTATGTGTTCCCTTACGATTTCTATTCCCGGGCCGGTTACGAACTTGTCATAGTAATCTTTCACGGAATAATCGGCGTAGGGTTTTCCGCAGACGACGACCTGGGATATATCGTCCCCTTTCGGCTTAAGAAGAATAGGATTCATGTGCGCGTCCGGATTTTTGAGTCCTGCCGCCTGCGCCTGAAGAGTCTGTATCATCGCGATCTCGGCGCCGCTCCGGGTAACCTTGGAATTGAGACTCATGTTCTGGGATTTGAACGGCGCGACCAGATAGCCTCTGCGGTGCAGAATCCTGCATATGGCGGCGACCGTGACCGATTTGCCGGCGTCCGACGTGGCTCCGACGACCATCAGAGCCCTGCCGGGATGCCAGAACTTCCTCTTCATCTCCGGGAATATGTCTTTGATGCGGGGATCCGTCACATCCGTAATCCCCAGGCGCCTGATCTCGGACATTACGTACCGGCCGACCTCTTTCCGGTGGATAAGCAGACAGTCCGAACAGTTCCATACTTCTTTTCCGCGTTTCCCGGGAGTGCTGGAACCGAGATCGGTATCCCCGCACGGATAAAACGGACAGTAGCAGAACGTACAGTCCTGGCCGCTGAAATGGCACGGGTGGTACTCGCACTCCGTATTGGAACCTATCCAGCCCTTTTTTATTTCGCTGTTCACCCTGTTCTTGATGCAGTCCATAGGCAACCCTTCCCGTCATTGCAGTGTATGATATTATAGATAAGGGTGCTCTTCGGGTAAAAAACCCCGAATCCGTGCCTGAAAACATACACCGGAAAAGAGAAACCTCAGATTATATTTATAAACAGGACCGTCATTGAACCGTAAGGAAGGTTAACTCCCTGTTCACATATCACGCTCACAGCCCGGCTGATTCAGAAAGATGCGGAATTCGCACAGCCGGAATCACAGAAGAAACGACCAGCCGTCACAGCGGATGCTGGAAAGGATACAGAGAGTTTTGCCTCCTTAAAGAGGAATCATGATGAATATCGATCCTAACACTACAAAATACATGGTAAGAGCAAGAATAACAGCAGACGGAATCATAGAGAAGCCCGATGTCGTCGGCGCGATATTCGGCCAGACCGAGGGACTTCTGGGAGACGAACTGGATCTCCGGGATCTCCAGAAATCAGGAAGAATCGGAAGAATAGAGGTGGACGTCGTCTCCAAGAGCGGAAAATCCGACGGAATAATCTACATGTCCTCGAGCCTGGATCAGGTCGAAACGGTTATTCTGGCTTCGGCTCTGGAAACCGTCGACCGCGTCGGACCCTGCAAGGCCTCCATCCGCGTCCTGGGAATCGAAGACGTCAGGATAACCAAGAGAGAGAAGGTCGTGGAACGCGCCAAAGAGCTCCTTAACGAACTGATAAAGCAGTCCAAAGGATCCAGCTTCGACCTCATGGACAGCGTCAGGCAGAGCGTTCAGATCGAAGAGATCACAACCTACGGAAAAGACCGCTGCCCCGCCGGACCCAACGTCAAGGATTCGGAATCGATTATAATCGTAGAGGGAAGATCGGACGTTCTGAATCTTCTCAAAGCCGGAATCAAGAATGCTATCGCCGTCGAGGGAACCAACGTCCCGAAAACGGTTCAGGATCTCTCGAGAGAAAGAGTCGCGACCGCGTTCGTCGACGGGGACAGAGGCGGGGAGCTCATCCTCAGGGAGCTGTTCCAGGTCGCCGAGGTGGACTTCATCGCCCGCGCCCCCAGGGCCCACGAGGTCGAAGAACTCACTCCCAAGCAGATCATCAAATGCCTCCGCAACAAGGTCCCCGGAGATCAGTACATGGAGATGAACGGGCTCGTCACCGAGGAAAAGACCCTGGACTACGAAACCGACGTTCCCGAGAGACAGGAAAAAGACGAGGATCAGTACGAGTCCGACGACCGGTACGAGAGGAGGAAAGACAGGGACGAGGACCGCAAAGAGAAGAGAAGAGAGCGCGAAGACGACCGCAAAGAGAAGAGAAGAGAGCGCGAAGAGGAAAGAAAAGAGCGCAGGTCCAGATTCAACAGCGACGCGATCGAAAAATACAGAAAGAAGAAGGACGAGGATGTTTCCGAACCCGAGGCGGCGGAGCCCGAAACGATCAGAGCCGAGCCCGCGGAGGAGAATCAGGAATCCTCCGATGCGGAGACCGAAGAGCCCGCGAAGCCCAAAGCCAGGAGAACCCTCCGCGGAAAAAAGAGCTCCGACAAAGTCCTCACCCCGGAGCAGACGATCTACCGCGACATGCTTCTCGATCTGTCCACCACCCACAACGCGAAAATACTCGGCGAGGAAAACGCCGTTATAAGAGAGGTGGCGGTCAAGAACCTCGTAAGCTCCCTCAAAGAGGATTCCGAAGGAGTCAACGCCATAGTGTTCGACGGCGTGATATCCCAGAGAATTCTGGATATATCTGTCGACAAAGGAATATCCAGGGTTATCGGGACGCGCAAAGGAAACATCACCAAAATGCCCGCCGACATAACCATCTGGACCAAGGAAGATCTCTACTGATGATGGAAATGACCGAGAAAAAAGCAGTATACGTCTGGGACGACGTGAAGGATCTTCGCTCCACCGAGGAGATCCTCATCCCCTCGGACCCTCTCGACAGGGTTCTGGGCCAGGAGGAGGCCATAGAGCTCGCCAAAATCGCGGCTCGCCAGCGCAGGCATCTCCTGCTGGTCGGACCTCCCGGAACCGGAAAATCGATGATCGCGCGCGCCCTGTCCATGAACCTTCCGGCGCCCTCCCACGAGATCAGAGTGGTCAAAAATCCGGAGAATTCGGAAAGGCCGTTCCTGGAGGTTCTCGACAGGGAAGAGGTCGAAAAAGAGGAAGACCTGAAAAAGGAATCCGTCGGCTATCTCATGTCTCCGGAGGAGGCTCCTGCCAACGTCGCGGAGCATCTTGGTTACAAATGCAAGTCCTGCGGCAAATATTCCCTTCCGTCGGATCTCACCTGCCCCCACTGCAACGGAAGCAAACTCGACGGCGGCGGGCGCAGCAACCCGTTCCAGGACATCATGGGAAGCCTGGGCGGAATGCTGGGGGACGCCATACCCCAGATGACGGTCGGAAAGGAAAAGGTGCACACGACCCGCACCCGCAACGGATTCGAGGAGACGGTGATCTTCGAGCGCGCCGGCGATAAAATCCGCATGCTGGACCAGTCGGCTCTGGACAAGAGGGGCGAGCTCCAGCGCACATCCAACGAGAAAGTCCTGGTGAAACTGAAAAGGAATCCCTTCGTCCTCGCCACAGGAGCCTCGGAGACGGAGCTTCTCGGGGACGTGAGGCACGATCCCTACGGCGGCCACGAGAAGCTGGGCACGCCCGCGTACGAGAGGGTGGTGGCAGGATCGATCCACGAGGCGCACGAGGGAGTTCTCTTCGTCGACGAGATATCCCATCTCGGATCGCTCCAGAGATACATCCTCACGGCCATGCAGGAGAAATCGTTCCCCATCATGGGAAGAAATCCTCAGTCCGCCGGAGCCAGCGTCAAAGTGGAAGACGTTCCCTGCGACTTCATTCTGGTCGCCGCATGCAACATCCAGGATCTGGAGAACATCCTGTCCCCTCTCAGATCCAGGATAATAGGAAACGGATACGAGGTTCTGGTGGACGTCGCTATGCCCGATACCCCTCGCAGCCGCGCCAAATACGCCCAGTTCGTAGCGCAGGAGGTCAACATGGACGGACGGATCCCCCACGCTTCGATCGAAGCCGTGGAACTCATCATAGACGAAGGACGCCGCCGCGCCAAAGAGGACAACCAGCGCAACTCCCTGACCCTCAGGCTCAGAGAGCTCGGGGGCCTCATAAGATCCGCGGGAGACATCGCGGTAATGGAGGAGTCCGATCTCATCACCGCCGAGCATATCCGCAAAGCGCTCAGAAGATCCCGCACCGCGGAGGATCAGATCCGCGAAAGGTACGGATCCTACAACAAAGGACTGTTCAAAGACGTTTCTTCAGCGCAGAAGGAGCGCTCCCAGTACTATTATCAGACGGAACATCTGGACGACAGCATGTTCTCCTGAGCCAAAACCCGCCCCTGCGGGGGCGTCTTTACCCTGTTCTGCAAATCCGGAGCTCCATCCGGTAGGCGTCTCCGCCGTCGTTGTAAAAACCCGGCAGAAACTCCGTTCTGAAGAAACCCTTCGATTCGTAAAATGCGATCGCGTTCATGTTATCCGTGCGGACCTCCAGCGTGACCGTTCTGTATCCGCGCATGAAGCATTCCCTGCAAAAGGCCTCCAGAAGCGAACTCCCGACGCCCTTGCGTCTGCTCCCCTCGTCCACGGCGAAAAGAGAGATACAGGCTCCTTTGCCGGTAACGGAGCCGCACAGAACCCCCAGGAGATTTCCGAAGACGTCCTCGGCGAGGATCTGTCCTCCCGGCCACTGGGAACGGAAGAAGTTTAAGACGTCCGGAGAAAAATATTCGAGATTCATGCTCAGGAATACGCAGATTCTGTCCAGATCTCTTTCCTCCGCACATCTTATGAGGGGCATCGGATCACTTTTTCCTCAGCAGACCGGCGGCCCCCGCAATAGCGATGAGCGCGATCACCGCGGCGTAAACGAGCCATGACGTCCCGCCTCCGGACTCTTCCTCCCCGCCCTTTTCAATTACGACGTAATCCATGGAGGAGGACGCGGTCCTGCCGGAGGAATCGCTGACGGTGACCTTCATGACGTGAGCGCCGGGAACCGGAACCATATCGACGTACGGTACGCCGGTGGTCCTGCTCCTGCCGTCTCCGAAATCCCACAGGTAACTGTAACTGCCGGAAGGCATGACTGTCGCTGAAAATCTCGCGGTCTGTCCCTCGGTCAGCGTCTTTGACGCGGAAGTGACGGAAACCGACAGACCGGAATACTCATAGTTCTTCCGGAAATCCTCTTCGAAAAATCCGGCGTAATAATCCGCGACCTGCTTCGACAATATGACCGCCCCGGCTTCCCTGTTCGAACCGAACGAGGTGCTGGTCCAGTTGACGGAAGAGACGATGGCGGCGTCGTCGCATATGAGGCCTTTGTTGTGAAGATACGGATCGTCCATTCCGGCCGCTTTGATCGCGCTTCCGGAATTCATTCTGCTTATGTATTTTTTCATGGAATCTTCTGTTCCGGACGTTCCGGTGCTGATCATCAGTCTCGCATCAACGCCGGAGACGGCGCGGGAATTCAGGAAATACAGCGGAGACGTGCTCTCGGTCCAGTCGGTATAACTGTTTCCGATGTTCTGCTGCTGGACGTACACGCGCGTTCCGGCTTTCCCGATCCAGTACTTCTCGGTTTCATAGGAGTTGTCCGGCGACAGCATCGGACAGACTTTTGCGGAATATTTGCTGAAACTGACGGATTTAACCGGTCTGTACGTGAGACTGGCCGGCGAGACGCCGCTGTAAGACATTTCGGAAAAGTCCCGGACGTCGCTTCCGCTGAGATCGTTCATGAAGATGCGCGTCATGTACTCGGCGTAATCCCTGCTTTCGATCACCGCTCCCCATCCGCGGTTTCCGTCCGAAGACCCGTAGGAACCGCTGAGGTTGGCCGTGGTCCAGTTCTCCGTCGTCACGACGGTCGTCTTTCCGTCGATTACAGCATATTTGGCATGAAGATTGGCGTATCTTTCGCCGGAATTTCCGCCGATCAGCCTGACTTCTCCTCCGGCGTTCACGAGAGCTTTGAATTTCTGAGCGTTATCGGACTGATCCCCGTTGACGGGTTCGGCGTCTACCAGAAGAGTCACGTCCACGCATTTCTTCTCCAGATCGCACAGAAGAGCATACATATTGGCGCTGGTGAACTGGTATATCGAGATCAGCACGGTCTTTTGGGCCGACGAAATGGCATTGAAAACCGGTATTCCCCCGCTTTCCGGAAACACGAACGGAGTGACTTCCGCGCTGAAGCTTAGATTCGGATCGAATCCTTCGGACGTTATGCCGAACTTCGTCACGGTCCAGTCCGCGGACGAATCGGTATCCGATGCGCCTGTCCTGAGCGCGTAGACGCCGGTTCCCGAGATGACTAAGGAATCCCCGATCCAGGACGGATCCGTTTTGTTTCCGTAGCACAGGGAATCGATCAGTTTTCCGCCCGGGTCCCTCAGATAAACCTGATCGCCGCTGTTGGAGAAAACATAGTCCCCGGTCACCTCCGTTCCGGAATCTCCCAGGAATATTACGCCGGAGCGGTCCGCGAAAGCGTCCGGGGCTCCGCCCTCGTTCTTCGCCACGGTTATGCTCTGCCCGGAAGCCAGTTTCAAAGATGCGGTGAATACGCAGCTCCCTTCGCCGTCGCTGAGAGAGTATCCCTTCAGATCCGCGGTCCCGGAACCGTAGTTCTTCAGGGTGACTCCCTCCCACGAAAAAGGATTGAACTCGCTTATCAATACTCCGTCAAGGCCGCCTCTGGCATCGGAATCCGGCGCCTGCGCCGCGGCCATCACGACGAACAGCACCGCGGACAGGGCGGCAATCCTCAACAATTTCATGGTACGGCATATGCGGATCATGTAATAACCTTCGCATCCGGCGCTTCAGGAGTATGATCAGCGCGCTGGCCAGCAGCATGACCGAGGGAAGAAGCCATTTGTTCGCCCCGGAAAAAACATCCCCGGGATCGAAAGACAGGGAAAAACCTCCGCGGACCGTATACTCCTTCGATGCGGAGCCGCTGTTTCCGGCGGCATCGCTTATCTCCACCGACAGAACGTGCGTTCCCCGGACCGCATAGAAGGATATGCGCGGAATTGTCGTGTTCCTTATCCTCCCGTCCCCCAGATCCCAGCTGTAGGAGTAGTCCCCTGCCGCGGAGACGGAGACCGAAAAAACAGCCTCCTCGCCTTCCGAATAAACGTCTCTGCCTTCGGTGATCGCGGCTTCGAAACCTTCGTAAATGTAATATCTCTTATGATCTCTCAGAAAAACTCCGGAGAAATATCCTGATACCTCCTCCGACAGTATCGCGACTCCGCACTCCCGGTTTCTTTCGAAGGAATTCTCGGTCCAGTTTACCGAAGACACCAGCGTTACGGAGTCGCATATGACTCCTTTGTTATGAACGTAGGGTGATGGCATGTAAACGGCTTTGATCCCTGTTCCGGCGCACAGAGTGTCCGCGAAAGACTTCAGCGAGCTGTCTCCGATTATGAGACGCACGTCCGGACATCTTTTGGAAACTTCGGACATTACTGTAACCGGAGTCTTCCCGGACAGATCCCTGTAGGAAGAGCCTATGCTCTGCTGCTGCGAATAAAGCCTCCCGGAAGCGGACTCCATGTAGTAGTATTCCGCATCGATCGAGCCGTCCGGAGAGAAGAAGGGCACGGCATCGGCCGCATACGAAGCCAGTTCTCTCCTTTCCGGAGGACGGTAAACCAGATCCGATACGGTTTTCGCATTCGGATATACCGTTTCGAATCTTCTCACATCGCCGAAGGAGCCGTCGGCATCGTTCAGGAAAACCTGTTCCGTGAAATAAGCGTACTCCCTGCTGTCGATTATTACTCCCCATCCGCGGTTTCCGGTATCTCCGGAATAATCGCACTCCCTGAAAGAGCCGTTCATGTTGTCCGTGGTCCAGTTCTCGGAGGTGATTACCGTCTTCGAACCGTCGACGACGGCGTATTTCGCGTGCATATACGAAAAACGATCGTCTTTTCCTCCGATCAGTAATATATTAACTCCCGAATCCGAAGCGGCCTTCATCAGCGGAACGTACTCGATCAGATCTATTCCCAGCGGCTCCGCCTCCAGAAGAACGGTTACCTCCACACCTTTTGCGCTGAGCCCGGACAGCAGGGCGTAAACGTTTCTGCTGGTAAGGATGTACAGAGAGATCAGTATGCTCTCTTCGGCCGACTGGAGAACTTCGTAAACGGGAGCGCCCCCGCAGTCGGGAAAAACGAAGGGGGTTATCTCCGCCCGGAACTTGCGTTCGGGATCGAAACCCGTTTCGGTCACGCCGGGACGGCACAGAATCCAGTTCTCCGCGGAATCCGTATCCGGGCCGGTTCTCAGCGAATAATAGCCTCTCTTGACTTTGAGGGGAGGCCCGGACCAGTTCCCGTCGTCCAGAGTCTTGTTTCCGTAGCAGACCGCGTCGGCTATTTTGTTTCCTTTCATCAGGTATATCTGATCTCCGGCATTGGCCAGCGTGAACGTGCTTTTGGATTTCTTTAGGCCGTTCTCCCCTATCACGGTTACCGGGAATCTTCCGGCGAACACGTCGCGCTTTTCCAGAGAGAAAGCGACTGAAGACCCAGCAGGAATCATCAGCCGTCCGCTGAACGACCAGGCTCCCTCGCCGTCGGACAGGGCGTATCCTTCGATATTCTGCGGTTTGTCGTCCTGATTGGAAATCGCGACGGCTTCTCCGAACGGATCGAACGCGGAGATCCTGAAATACTCGCCTGACGCGTCGCAGACCGGAACGAATGCGACGGTAACAGCCAGAAGAAGAAGGATCGGAACGATGTAGCGCATGAACACGGCATCCGCGGCGGTAAAATATGCCGAAGCGCCGGAAAATAATGTTGTTAAAAAGTTTAGCGTCTCTTCAGATGAATCTGATGAGATCGTTGAGAATGCTTTCCGGATCTTTGGATCTGACCACTCCGGAAGCCAGAAGAACGCCGTCCGCGCCTAAATCAATCGCGGCCCTCACGTCTTCGCCGGTTTTGACCCCCGCTCCGCAGAGAACTTTTATCCCGGAATCCACGGATTTTACGGAGTTAACCGTATCTTCGACGATTTTGGGATTCGCCGACGTGACGGAGATATCCCCTCCGATGAGTTCCGGAGGCTCCACGGCTATCATATCCGGCGAAAAACCGGCGATCTCCGCCGCCTTGCCGACGTTCTCGGCGCATGCGCAGATCTTCAGGCCGGAGTCCGCACACATCCTCACGCAGGCGCCTATATCCTCGGCGGACTGCCTGTTCTCGGAGTGGTTCACGAGGGTGCCGTACGCCCCGGAAGAGACGATCGCGGATGGAGACGTGTACCCCGTCCCGGAACCGGGCTTTCTGGGATGGACGTTCTGGGAGAACACGGGAATCGAAAGATTTCTCGCAACATATGACAACTCCGTCATCGGAGGACATACCGCGATTCCCGCTCCGGACTCGCCGGCGACTTTCTCGCAGATTCTGGCGAGGGAAAGGGCGTTGACGCCCTCGGCCTCGCTGTAGATTTTGAAGTTGATTATCACCGAGGGCGTCTTCAGCTCAGTCAAGGTTCTCGAACCTCGAAGTGAGATCCCTGAGCACTTCGGGTCTGGAAGTGTATTCCATCTCTTCGGGCCCGAGGATCGAGGGCATGAACGGTCCCTGGCTTCTGATGAAGCGGCTCGCCTTGACGGAATTCATGCGGGCGAGATCCCAGGTGTTTCCTTTGAAGAAGTCCACGGGTATGTGCTCTCCGCCTTTGGTTCCTATAGGCTCCAGTCCCTGAAGCTTTCCCTCGTTGAGCTGGAATCCGAGACAGCAGATTCTCGGGGGGCCGTCGAAATAAACGGGATCGGACTCTTCGGGCGAGCAGGGATAGAAAGCTCCGTAGTGGGAGCCTCTCATCCATCCGGCGACGAGCATGGTCGTGTTCATGAAGGGCTGCAGATACTCTCCGACGGAGGGAAGACCGCTCTGGGCGCGGCATATGCACACGGGATCATCCTTTCCGATGTATTTTCCTGCGGTGAGGTTGAGTTTGTCGGTGGAAACGACGCATGCAGGCCCGATTCCGGCTCTGGAGCAGATTCTCTTGATCGCGTATCTGGAGGTGTCTCCGAGCAGGGAAAGGATGCTGAGAGTCTCCTCGGGAGACTTCATGACGACCTTCTTATGGCCGATAACGTCCTGGATTTCGACATCGAATCCTTTTTTGGCTCTCGCGTCTACGACGAGCCCGGTCGTGGTGAAGGGATCCAGGAAGATCCTGCTGAGCGGAAGCGAATAAGCGGAAGGCTCGGTCTTGTCGGCCATGAAAAAGAGCAGAGGCTCGGAACCCCTCTCTACGAACGACATTTCGGCGGATCCGGGGCCGGCGCCTTTCACATTTCCGGAGAACGCGTCGGTGAGAATGTCCTGTCCGGCGGCGTACAGCTTCATGGATTTGGCTATTTTAGCGGCAGACTGGAAACATTCCCAGGCCGTTCCGTGGACGTCCTTGTTTCCGGAGCCTTTGTAGTGCGTCATATACAGGTTAATATCGTCTCCGACGCGGGTGACGTAAAAATCCTCGATAACGCCCTGCTTCTGGGCATCCGCGAGAATCTTCTTAGAAACATTCAGCATTTCCGGATGCGGCCTGGAGTGTCCGACCACTGAACCGACATCCGCTTTAATTACGGAAACTGTGACTTTTTCAGCCGACATGCATCTCACCTTAAAACTATACGGTGATAGCGCGTTTTAATATTAAGTGTTACTGGAACAGTCCTTTTTCCAGCGGACTTTACGGATGAGCAAACCTCCCATGAATATATAGATAAAACGATAACCTCCCGGTTCCATGAGAACAGAATCGAGAATAATCGCAACCGTTGCGGCCGTTCTGCTGCTTTTGCTGACGGCATATGCCGCATCGGACGGGGCGGCCGCCGGAGAGGAGCCGCGCGTTTCGGCGGAATGCACCGCATCGGTGATCGGTGGAAGCGCGGAACTGACCGTTTCGGTTTCCGGATGGAACGAGGGGCCGGTTATGACGGTGGATATAAAATACGATCCGGAGGTCCTCTCGATTTCGGATGTCGACAGAATGAAGGATTTTTACATGACAGGGCTTCATCGCGGAGAGGGCGACTACTCCGTCACCGTAAGATCCGGAAACACGCCAGTATCCGGAGATCTCTTCCGCATTACGTTCGACGTTTCGGAAAACGCGGAGCAGGGGCAGTATC
>JAEEKU010000085.1 GCA_016282555.1 Methanomassiliicoccaceae archaeon | reverse complement strand
CGGACTACACCCTCATCCTGATAGACGCCCCTACCAGAGAATGGAGGAACGGAAGGGAGGAGTTCGCCACGTATCCCCTCTCCATAACGGTCACCGACACGGCGATAGTCACGGTATCTCTGATGGAGCTCTTCGCTCTGAGCAACATGATCGCCGGCAAAGTCAAAAATATCAACACGGTAAACATCAACAACAGGCCCAGATTCGTACTGCAGATTCTTTTCCGCATAGCGGTCAACTATCAGGCCGACCTGAAATACATAGAGATAAAGAGGATGGCGATCGAGGAGTCGATCCGCAAAGCCACCAGAAGGGACGATCTCTTCGAGCTCCACGAACTGGAGTCGAATCTGGTGTATTTCAAAACCTCCCTGTCCGTGAATTCCTCGATCATAGACAGGATAAGCAAGCAGTCCCGTTTCGTTTCCTCTGAAATTGACAAGGAGCTTCTGGACGACGTCGTAATCGAGACCAATCAGGCTCTCGAAATGACCGATACCTACAGCCAGATAATCAAAGGTACCCGCCAGCTGGTGGAATCGGATATCAACAACTCCCTTGCCAACCTGATGAAATTCCTTACTACGATTACTTTCGTCATGTCGATCCCGACGATGATTGCCAGTTTCTTCGGGATGAATATCCCGCTTCCGCTGTCCGATTATCCTTACATGTGGATAACCCTGATAGCGCTGATAATCGTGGTCTGCTCGATTGTGATTATCTTCCTCCGCAGAGGAGGATTATGGCGTTGAAGATGAGATACTATGTCCGTACACGAGTTAGCTGAAGCTATAAGATCCTTTCCCGGAGTGACCAGGAAAAACCACATCTGCAGCATAGCCGGATCTTTTCCCACCGGCTCCTATCCGCACGTGTTCGCCGCGGCGGGGGAAGACGCCGCCGTCATAGACACGGGAGACAAATACACCCTTCTGGCGGCCGACGGCATCGTGGAATCCCTCATGAACACGGATCCGTATCTGGCGGGATACTTCTCGGTCCTTGTAAACGTCAACGACATCGCCGCCATGGGAGGGCGCCCGATAGGCATGGTGGATGTCATCTCCGTCAACGCCGACGGAAAGCAGGCCGATATCATCCGCGGAATGCAGGACGGAGTGAAAAAATTCAACGTTCCCATCGTGGGCGGGCATACCCATCCGGACTGCGGATACAACGCGATCGACATATCCATCGCGGGCGTGGTTTCCAAGGATGCGGTTCTCCTCAGCAGCACCGCCGAAGCCGGAGACGATATAGTGTTCGTGATGGATCTCGACGGATGGTATCCGGAATGCCTTCCGTACGCTTTCGTGACGACCGTCAGCAAACCGGACGACGTAGTCAGAGGGCAGATGGAAGCCGCCGCGGAGATCGGGGAGAGACATCTGGCGCATGCCTGCAAAGACATGAGCAACCCGGGGCACATAGGCACTCTGGGAATGATGCTGGAATCTTCCGGAAAGGGGGCCTGCGTGGATGTGAGAAAGATACCGGTACCGTCCGGAGTGGACGAGATCAGATGGGCGCTCTCTTATCAGGGATGCGGTTTCGTATTTTCGTGTCTGCCCGAGAAATCCGCGGAGATCATATCCGTTTTCAGAAAAGCCGGCTGCGACGGAGCGGTCGTCGGAAAAGTCGATGATTCCGGAATACTGAGAATCACCGACGGCAAAGAAACCGCGACGGTGTTCGACTTCTCCGAAGACATCATAACCGGGTGCCATCCGGGTAAAAAAGCCTGACCGCAGGGGTTGACCTCTCATCCCGCACCAAGTTTGCCATTCCGCTCCTCAACCCTGCTTTCCCGTAAACGTCGGCAGCTCGAAGTGAAGCTGCTCCCGTCAGGACCTGACCCGGTTTCCCCGATACAACACGAACAACGACCCTCCGGCCGTCTTCGGTGTTTACTCCGACTCTACAGGACAAGATCTCATAGTCACTCGATGGGCTTGATGGTTCAGCGGGGCCGTCCCCTGCTGTCGCCCCCGCATATTGACGATTTCGGGTGTAGGGCACGCCAAACGCCCCGGCCAAGCCAGACAGCACCGCATCGGACTAAACGTATAAAATAACTTTCTCGCTGATCCCAGCCGGAAAACATCTTTTCTATCTTTTCGATGGATTCTTCCGCATTTCTGAGCTGTCTGAGACAGTCCGAAATATACGAACCGTAACTGCCTGTAAGAACGCATCCGTTGGAAGAAGGTTCGATAACCCCGTCCTCCTGAAGAAGGTGAAGGATATACCTGACCTTATGCGTGGGCATTCCGGTGATCTCCGACAGCCTGATTATCCCGACGGGCTGGTTCTCTTTGATGGTGAGGATCATTCCGAGCATGCGGGAAAGCTGATCTATCTGTCTGCTGACCTGGCTTGCTCTTTTATCTGCGGACATTCAGCCCTGTTATCGGCCAATAAAAATAATAATCTTACCCCGTCCCGGAATATTGTTTTATATTCTTTCCATATCGGCAGAACATGGATGCACAAGAGAGATACGATCTGATAACGAGAAATACCCTCGAAGTCGTCGACGGAGAATCTCTGAAAACGCTTATTACCGAGAAAGAGCACCCCCGCCTCTACATCGGATTCGAACCTTCCGGACTCTGCCATTTCGGATGGATGCTTGTAGCTAACAAAATCCGCGATTACATCGACGCGGGACTGGAAGTGATCATTTTCTTCGCGGACTGGCACGCTCAGATCAACGGAAAACTGGGCGGATCCCTGGAAACGATCCAGCTGTGCGCCGAATACATGAAGGACAGTTTCGAATCCCTCGGAGTTCCCAGAGACAAAGTGAAATTCGTATTCGCATCCGAGATACTCGATCAGGATTACTGGGCGACCGTTATAAAGATCGGAAGCGAAACTTCCGTAGCCCGCGTGAAGCGCGCCATGACAATTATGGGCCGCAAGGCGGAAAACGATGAGATAAAGACTTCCATGATGCTCTATCCGCTGATGCAGCCCGCGGACATGTTCAAAATGAACATAGACATCGGATACGGCGGATTGGATCAGAGAAGGGCGCACATGCTCGCCCGCGATATCGCCAAGAAATGCGGATGGCATTCTCCGGTCGCCATACACACCCCCCTGGTCCCCGGGCTCAAAGCTATGGACCGCATGAACCCTCAGGAATCCAAAATGTCCAAATCCAAGCCGGATGCGGGAATTCTTATACACGACACCCCCGAAGAGATCAGAAAGAAGTTCGAAAAAGCTTTCTGCCCCATGCCCGGAGACTACGACAACAGCGCCATAGATCCGGATAAAGCGGAAAGCGGGGACAAAGTCCTTACCGGAAACCCCGTCTTGGAAATAGCGAGGCTCCTTCTTTTCAGCAACGGCTCGAAACTCGTCATCGAACGTCCGGAGAAATACGGCGGATCTTTCGAAGTCTCTTCCTACGAAGAGCTTGAAAACGCGTACAAAAACGGCCTGCACCCGATGGATCTCAAGCACGCCGTCGCGAAAGGAGTGTCAGACAGCCTTTCCGGATCCAGAGAATATTTCAGCAGGAACCCGGACAATTACGAAAAGTTCCTCAAAGCCCTTCGCAAAGAATGATTTTTTTATTTCCGGCCTGAAAACCGGAAATATCATCTTCTCAGCAGCTGCTCCGACGAGTTTATATTAGGCAGCGACCCGAACTTCCATCCGAAATAAGCTTTCTGCACGTCGGAATCCTTGCGGACTCCGGTAAAATCGGACAGACATGCGAGTCTGGAAACGCCGGAGCCGTTCTTCTCCGCGAAGTAAAGCTGATCTCTGCGGACAAGCTGTTTCAGATCCATCAGGGAAGTATCCGATAGCGAGGCAACGAGCTGAGCGGAGTTGGGGTTGCGCCCGGATGCGAACTGCTCCGCTATCCAGCGCGTTACTCTGGGATGGAGATGAAGATCCAGATCGTCGCAGACCAGAACCGTTCCTCCAGCCAGAGAAGCGCACGCTTCAGTTATTACGGACAATATCCTCAGCATGTCGGCCGGTTCCTTTTCCATCGGAACCCGCTATTCGTTATCGCCGCAGCGCTTTACGATAACCGGAGATCCTCCGGAGAAATCGAAACCGGTAACGTCGAAGCCGGTCAGACGGAGGGCGCGCAGAACCACGGATCTCAGCTCCTCGTTCTCTTTTATCATCCCGGCGGCGCCGGAAATGCCGGGCTCCGCGATGCGGATGCTTAAAATCTCATCGGAAACCGCGCGACACATATCGCTTCCGGAAGAAGCCGAATGCAGGAAAGAACGGAACGGATCCGGTTCCGCGCTTCTGAAATCCCTGCCCGAGTTCTTTCCGAATCTGAAAGAACCGCCGGAACGCGAAAAAACCATGGATCTGTGTCCGGAAACGATCTGATAAAGCGATTCGGATGCTATTCCGGAAGACGAAAAAGACACCGAATACGCGATTTGAACGAACCCGATGCTTGCGCTGACCGAAAACTCGCAGCACCCCCGCTCCCCGGAGGAGCAGAACGGATTAGCCAGCCGCCTGACGTCTTCTCCAGAGACTATTTTCTTCAAAACCGAGAACCCTTCGAGAAAAAACGACTTGCCGGAACAGTTCGGGCCGTATATGAGAATGAATCCCAGCAGGCCCTGCCCGGGAAGTTTTGTCTCGAGTATATTCCCGCAGTGCTCGTCCGGAGAATCCGCGGAGAACGAGACCGAAGCGTCATCGCGGAACGGACCGAAATTGCGCATGGAAAAACCGGCAAGCATCGCCCTGAGGATACAGTAAAGGTTTATCTACTCCTTGGTAAAACCGGACGCGAGCGATCCCGGTTTTGGATGTTTTTGTTATAATTGCAAAATAGTTTATATAGAAGGAATATTCTACCGCCGTCTATAGGTGAATCAATGTACGGAAACGGAAACCAGCCTGTTATCGTGCTTAAAGAAGGAACCGAGAGGAGCAAAGACAAAGAAGCTCAGTTCAACAACATCTCCGCCGCTAAAGCGGTCGCGGATGCCGTCAGATCTACTCTCGGACCCAAAGGAATGGACAAAATGCTCGTCAACACCATCGGCGACGTCGTCATTACGAACGACGGAGTGACCATCCTCAAGGAGATCGATGTCCAGCACCCCGCTGCCAAGATGGTCGTGGAAGTCGCGAAAACCCAGGACACCGAGTGCGGAGACGGTACCACCACCTCCGTCATCCTCGCCGGAGAGCTCCTGAAACAGTCTGAGGAGCTCATCAACGCCAACGTTCATCCCACCGTGATCACCAACGGATACAAAATGGCCTCCGAAAAAGCCGTCGAGATCCTCAACAACATCGCCGTCAAAGCCGACGACAACAAGATTCTGAAGCAGGTTGCCGCCACCGCGCTCACCGGAAAATCCGTAGGCGATGAAGAGGACAACCTCGCCTGCATCGTCGTCAAGGCATGCAAAGCCGTTGCAGAGAACGGAAAAATCGATACTAAAAACATCAGAATCCAGAAAAAGGTCGGAGGAGTCATCGGAGACACCCACCTCGTCGAAGGAGTCGTCGTCGACAAAGAGAAAGTCCACTCCAGGATGCCCTCTCACGTCGAAAACGCCAAAATAGCCCTGTTCTCCTGCGCTCTCGAAGTCAAAAAGACCGAATTCGACGCCCAGATACAGATCACCGATCCCGCTTCCATGAAATCCTTCATGAACGAGGAAGAGAACACCATGAAGGAGATGGTCGCCAAGATCAAAGCGGTCGGAGCGAACGTCGTTTTCAGCCAGAAGGGAGTCGACGAGCTTGTTCAGCACTACCTCGCCAAAAACGGAATCCTCGGATACAGGAGACTCAAGCAGAGCGATCTCGAGGCAATCGCGAAAGCGACCGGAGCCAACATCGTGGGCAACGTCATGGAGATAACCCCCGAAGACCTCGGAACCGCCGGCGCAGTCGATGAGAAGCTCGTCGGAGAGGACGGAATGGCCTTCATCACCGGATGCAAGAACCCCAAGGCGATCACGATCTTCGCGCGCGGAGGAACCGAGCACGTTCTGGAAGAGGTGGAGAGAGCGCTCAACGATGCGATCCGCGTGGTCGGCGTCGCGATAGAAGACGGAAAAGTAGTCGCCGGAGCCGGCGCGCCTGAAATCGAGCTCGAGCTCGGACTTATGGATTACGCTTCCTCCGTCGGCGGAAGAGAGCAGCTCGCCATCGAAAAGTTCGCCAAAGCTATGGAAATCGTTCCCTGGACCCTTGCGGAGAACGCGGGAATCGATCCCATCGACGCTATAATCAAACTGAAGAACGCCCACCAGAAGAAGGACGGAAAATCCAGGTATTACGGAATCGACCTCGATACCGCGGAAGCGGCCGACATGCTCGAAAAGAATGTAGTGGAACCGCTCAGGGTGAAGATTCAGGCTATAAACTCCGCAGAGGAAGTCGCCAACATGATTCTCAGAATCGACGACGTCATCGCGGCGAAGAGGAGCGCGCCTCCCCAGGGCGGAGCCCCCGGCATGCCCGGAGGAATGCCTGGCGGAATGCCTCCGATGTGATTTCAAACGGGGGCACCCGCCCCCCTTTAACATTTTAAAAATAATCAGTCCAGACCGTAGATTTTTCTCACGTCGGTCTCCTGTCCGGGGTGACCCAGAAGAACGACGCGGCTGTCTTCCCTTTCTTTTATGATCTCCATGCCGGTTCTTCTTCCCAGAGAGGCGGAGAATTCTTTTATTTCGGAAAACGACGGCATGCATGTGATGCTGAGCCTCTGTCTGGAGCTTCCCACGAAAACGTAGCCCTTAGGTTCGATGAGATCCGGATCGGCGATGCGATCCAGGCGCGCGTAATCGTCTTCCCATCCGAAATTGATTCCTTTCACGAGGGTATGCCTGATTACCGTGCGGGTATCCAGAGAGGGAAGGAGCTCCAGCGTGCGCATGATCCTCTCCCACCCGTCCGGGATCTTAGGGCGGCACACTTCCCTGTAGATGCTCTCGTTGGGAGCCGCTACAGTGACGTACAGCTGTATCGGAAGCGTATCCAGAGCCTCCAGTTTATCCGGATAGGTTCCGTTGGTGACCATGAACGTAGTCATTTTGCGCCGGTGGCATTCGGCGATGAAATCCGAAAGATAAGGATAATTGATAGGCTCCCCGGCGAGGGAGATAGCCACCTGATCCGGATTCCTGGCTTCCTCGAAAGTGACCGGATCGCATCTGGGATCTCCTTTGAACCCCCATATCAGCTTTCTCTGATGCTCGATCAGAGCGTCCAGCATATCCCGGGGCTCGGCCCAGTCCGTTACCGGAAAATCATGTTCCTGGATCCTCCAGCAGAAGGAGCACATATGGCTGCATTCGTTCAGAGCGGGAGTCATCTGCAGGCATCTGTGGCTTTTGATGCCGTAGAAATCCTGTTTGTAGCAGTGCCTCTCGTGAAGCATGCTCTCCTTCATCCAGTGGCACAGCTTGACCGCGGCGTGATCCTTGTATATGCGGTACTGCTGTTTTATCAGAAGATCCCTGTAAGCCTGATCCGTAACAACCACCTCGGAAATCGAAAAGAGATTTTTGTCCCTTCTGCTTCGGAGCGGAAGGTTTCTCCGCAGCGGCGGACTTCTCAGGAACGGAGGGCATCGCGGACGCTTTATCCGGAACTTCCGGGAGAACCGCGGAACGTCTGGGAATCTGCGACGCCAGCCTTCTCTTCTCTTCAGTTTCAGACAGCTCTTTGAAAACCGCTCTCACCGGGGCGGAGTCGATTTTGGAATCCAGAAGAAAAGCCAGCTCGGCCGGCTCCAGCCCCAGAGATCCGGCGATGCTTAAACGGAATTCCGGATCCCCGGATGCCAGTATCTTCATGTACGGAAGAATGTCGGAAGAAGCGCGGTTTGTGGATGTGTGATACGCGACGGAGATCTTCGAAACGAGGGAGCCGCGGATGGAACGGACGGCTTTGGATTTCGACATCTTGGATAAAAATGACGGGAATCTGATCCTTTCATAAGAGTGTCCCGGGCTCATGCGCGCGACGGCAACGCCCATGGTCATGATATCCCCCGCGTAAGCCCAGAAACGGTAGTACTGGCGCCTGTGAACCCTTCCGAGAAATATATCCGCGCGGCATAGAGCCTCGTATCCGCGGACCAGATCCCCTTTGTCGGCATACTCGTAGGGCATGTTGTCATCGATCCACAATTCCGTATCCGAAGGCTCCGAATCTATTTCGGAATAAACCCTGCGGGCCTCGGAGGGATCCGATTTGCGGAAAATGCTGTACATCAGAGCGTACATATCTTTGCGGGTATCGCGCCCGGAAAGCTCTGCGGCCATTTCGGAAGTGATCCTGTCCGTACCCAGCGAAAGTGACTCGAGATTGCGCACGGCGGCGCGCATATCCCCGGCGGCGTCGGAAGCTATAATGTCCAGGGCATCCTGATCCGCGATGATTCCTTCGGATTCGGCGATTCTGCGGAGAGCCTTGGTCATAGATGCCGCGGAAGTCTTTTTGAACGTAATCTGCAGAGTGTCGTTCTTGGCGGCGTCGCTGCGCCTTTTCAATTCATAAAAATCGTTTACTATCAGGATTACCGGCTGTTTGGTATTTTTGATAAGCCTGCCGACGGCCGGATAAGCGCCGTAATCCGTCCTGCCGAAGAAATTATCGGCTTCGTCGAGTATTATCAGTTTCCGTTTTCCCTCGGATGCAGAACTGTAGTTGCCGTCCCGGTCGAATGTGTTGAAAACCGAGCCGCGCAGCGCAATTCTCTCTATTTCGCCTTCGGTTCTGTGATCGGAGGCGTTCATCTCGACGACATCCCAGCCCATCTCCTCGGCGAGAGCGAGGGCGGACGTGGTCTTTCCAACCCCGGGAGATCCTATAAGGACGAGGGCGCGCTTATCCGGTATCCCCTTCTCCCAGGATTTCGCCCAGTTTCTCATGGTATTGACCGCGGAAGGGTTGCCGAGAACGCCGTCCAGAGTGCGCGGGCGGTACTTTTCCGTCCAGTCAGACATTTTTAAGCCTCCTGATCAGGGATACTCTGAATATATCCATCATCTGGTACAGGAAAATCCCTATGGAAATGACTTCGATGACGAGCGAACGGCCCGACGCGTACACGACGTACCAGTATATCCCGGTCATTGAAAGGAACATAAAGCCTCTGATCCACTCTCTCAGAAACAGATGGCCGAGTCCGTAAACCGAAAAAAGCCCCGGAACGAATGCGAGAACGAATGCGATCGCCGATGATTTATCGAAATTAAGAGGAGAAACCGCGTTCAGAGGGGAGCCGCAGTTCCCGCAGAACATTTCCCCGCGGGCGACCTCCGCTCCGCATCCCGGGCACTTCAGTCCGGAAACGGATCCGGAATCCAGAACCCTGGCTTTGGATTTGAGACATCCGCAGCGGCAGCAGAAATCCGAATTCTCGTCGATCCGCGATCCGCACTCCGGACATATGTAAATCAGTTCTCCCACGGCAGTTCCATCCTGTATATGCCAGCATTACACTCTACATTAATATCTTCTCCATAGAGTTCCGATATCTATCTGCCCGTGAGAAGACGCTCCTTCGGCCCGTCGCAGTATATCTCCCCTTCGCGGACCATTACAACGCGTTTCATAGACACCGGAATGTCGGAAAGATCGTGGGTGACCAGTATTATGCACACGCCGGATGAAATAAGAATATCGAACATAGACCGGAATTTTGATCTCATGACGATATCCAGACCGGTCATGGGTTCGTCGAGAACCAGCAGATCCGGTTTGGTGACCAGGGATCTAGCGATGATTATGCGTCTGAGTTCGCCGAGGGAGAGATTCTCTATCTCTTTATCCAGAAGATCGCCGACGCCCATCATCTCGGCGGATTCCGCGACGGCTCTGACCATCTCCTCCGTGACCTTATAATTGCGGAAAACGTCGATGCTGCTGAAAAAACCGGAGCATATCACTTCGGAGACTCTGGTATCCGGATGGAATCTTTTCTGAATGTCCATCGAGACTATGCCGATGCGCCTGCGGAGCTCCGAAATGTTCCAGCGGCTGCGGCCGAAAATGCTCATGACGGGGGGATTGCTTTCATCGTAATACGGAAATATCTCTCCCTGGAAGAGTTTGATGAGAGTCGTCTTCCCGGAGCCGTTGGGCCCGATGACCGCGACGTTTTCCCCCTCTCCTATGCTCATGCTGATGTCTTTCAGAATGAACTTCCCGTTTCTCCTGACTGATACATTTTCAAGTCTCAACGCTTCCGGCATGCTGCTGTCCGCTCCTCGGCCGTATTTCCCTCCCTCAGAATGCGCTCAACTTCTTTAAGCCCGTCTATGATCCTCTGGCCCCTGTCGGTCAGAGTGTAATATTCGCAGCGGAAGCAGCTTCCGACGGTACGGTATATCAGCCCGGCATCCTCGAGCATCAGCAATTTCTTAGGCATTCTGGGATTGGTGGAAATCGCGCCGTAGATATCCACTTTCCTTCCCTTTCCCACCTGATCAAGGTACAAAAGAATAGATATCGTATTCTTCTCTTCGAAAATCTGTAATTCGCTGTCCGTTCTGCGGGGTATTCTCATTTTCACACCGTATTGAATCAAATGATCGTAAATCGTGAAAATGACTTGTTTAAATACTATTCGCTGAACTTACATGGAATGACCGAAACGTTCCCTTAAAAATCCTGAAATGAGCAGACCGGCAGCGGCCGGATGCGGATTATGACCGTGATAAACGGTAAAAGGTTTGGAAGGAAACGGGATTACGCCGCCGTCTTGTTGCGCCTCCTTAGGCACAGCACGGCCGCCATAACGATGATCGAAACGGGCAGCGCTATCACGAGCGGATCCACGAAGGCTATCATCGAATCCGGCATGAGGACCTGCTGTCCGGTGATGAATTTGCA
The DNA here is from genome assembly GCA_016282555.1 of Methanomassiliicoccaceae archaeon. Classification (GTDB taxonomy): domain Archaea; phylum Thermoplasmatota; class Thermoplasmata; order Methanomassiliicoccales; family Methanomethylophilaceae; genus Methanoprimaticola. Next base: position 966 of record JAEEKU010000085.1, on the reverse strand, counting down.
AACCGGAAGGAATATGCTCAGACCGCTGTTCACGAACAAAGCCAGGAATATATACACGGTTGTTCCCGCGACAATGCTCGCCAAAGCCGCATCCTTGCGCGGATTCTTAGAATAAAGCGAGTGGAAGTAAGCCGGGAGAAGAGCCGCGGCGGTCATTCCCATAAACAGCGAAGTCGCCTTCGCGATGATATCCTTGGGCATGACGTAGCAGTAAATGATGACTACGACCATCATGACCGCGATCACGATACGGCTGAGCCTGAGGGAGGAATCGTGGGATCCTCTGTTTCCTTTTCCGGAGCGGATGATGTCGTAGAGATCGTATCCCCCGGCGGCCCCTATGGTATGCATCAGGGCGCTTATTGTGGAGATGGACGCGCATATCAACGACAGAAGGAAGAGCGAAACGAACACGTCTCCGAAGGAAACGCCGGAAAACACCTCGAGAATGTACTGCGGAATGATGAAATCGGTTCCGAGTCCGAGACTGGATATGTACTGGAACGACGTAAGCCCGTACTGATCGAAGAAATAGGAGTTGCTGAGGGAACCGACGGTGTATGCGGAACCCACAATCACCATCATAAAAATGGATCCTATTATCAAAGACTTGTCCAGATCGCGGTCGCTTTTCGCCGACATGAACCTTACCGCGAGCTGGGGCTGCGTCAGAGCGCCTATGCCCACGCCCATCAGGAAGGATGTGACCACGGTAAGCCATTCTTTGGAGCCGGGATCCGCTACGGATGTCCAGCCGTTGAATCCCTCCAGAACGCCCAGCCCGGCTTCTCCGACTTTAATGTCCCAGAGATCCGTAAGCTGGGAGGCCGCCTCTCCGAATCCTCCGAAATAGTACATCGTAACCAGGAATATAGAAAGCATGCCGACGAACATCACGGCTGCCTGGAACGCGTCGTTGTACATCACGGCGATTATTCCGCCCCAGACGACGTATACCGCCACAAT
>JAEEKU010000084.1 GCA_016282555.1 Methanomassiliicoccaceae archaeon | reverse complement strand
TCCATATCGTCGGGGCTGGTCCCCAGCACCCTGGTTTTCGTTCCTTTGAGCGCGTTTTCGAGATCAACGGCGAGATTGACGGACGTCTGTCCTCCGTACTGGACTATGATGCCGTCGGCGTCTTCCGATTCGATTACGCTCAGAACGTCCTCGAGGGTCAGAGGCTCGAAGTACAGCCTGTCCGAGATGTCGTAATCCGTCGAGACCGTTTCCGGATTGTTGTTGACTATGACCGCATCCACTCCCTCTTCCTGAAGAGCCATCACTCCGTGGACGCAGCAGTAGTCGAATTCGATCCCCTGGCCGATGCGTATGGGCCCTCCGCCCACTATGACTACCTTCTTTTTATCGGAAGGACGCGCTTCGGAAGATTTTCCGTATGTGGAGTAGAAATAAGGAGTCTGCGCGGCGAATTCCGCGGCGCAGGTGTCGACCATCTTGTAAACGGGGAGAATCGAATTCTTCTTCCTCTCCGCGCGGACGGCCAGAGAGGGCATTCCGCACAGCTCCCCGATGGTTTCGTCCGAGAAGCCCATATATTTCGCTTTTTTGAGAATTTCGGGAGTCAGGCCTTTCTTTATCTTCTCTTCCATATCGACGATGTTCTTCAGTTTCCTCACGAAGAATACGTCCCATTTGGAGAGATCGGCGACCTTTTCAGGAGACCATCCTTTTCTCAGCGCCTCGCCCATCGCGAATATGCGCTTGTCCGTGGCGTTAACCAGCTCTTCCGTGAGCTCCTCGTCGCCGGATGAAGCGTAGCGATCCAGCCCCTTCACGCCGATCTCCAGAGATCTGAGGCCTTTAAGCAATGCTTCCTCGAATGTTCTTCCGATTGACATGACCTCGCCGGTGGACTTCATCTGCGTGCCGAGATGGCGGTCGACGGTGCGGAACTTGTCGAAGGGCCATCTGGGTATCTTGATGACGACGTAATCCACGGAGGGCTCGAAAGCCGCGTACGTGGTTCCCGTAATCCTGTTGGGAATCTCGTCCAGAGTGTATCCTACGGCTATTTTCGTAGCTACTCTCGCGATAGGGTATCCGGTGGCTTTCGAAGCCAGAGCGGAAGAGCGCGAAACGCGGGGATTAACTTCGATGAGGCGGTAATCTCCGTTGGCGGGATTGAAGGCGAACTGGACGTTGCAGCCTCCGTCGATGTTCAGGGCGCGGATGACTTTGATGGCGGCCGTTCTGAGGCGCTGGTGATCCCTGTCGGACAGAGTCAGGCACGGGGCGCAGACTATGCTCTCTCCGGTGTGTATTCCCATGGCGTCGAGGTTTTCCATGTTGCATATGATTATGCAGTTGTCGTTGGAATCGCGCATCACCTCGTACTCGTACTCTTTCCATCCGAGAACGCTCTCCTCTATCAGAACCTGGTGGATTCTGGAGTAGGCGAGCCCGCGGGCGCAGATCTCTTCAAGCTCCGCCTCGTCGTGGGCTATTCCGCCCCCGGTTCCTCCGAGAGTGTATGCGGGCCTGATAAGCACGGGGTATTTGCCTATGGCTTTCACGGCTTCCTTCGCCTCTTCGATGGTGTTGACGCTTCTGGAAAGGGGGATAGGCTCGCCTATGCGCTCCATTGTCTCCTTGAAAAGCTCCCTGTCCTCGGACATGGCGATAGCATCGGGCTGGGTCCCGACCAGAACGGCCCCGAGCCTCTCAAGCTCGCCGGAATCGGCAAGTTCGGAGCAGATGTTGAGCGCGGTCTGTCCGCCCATTCCGGAGATGACTCCGTCCACGCGTTCCTTTTCGATGATGCGGGCTATGTTTTCGGCGAGAAGCGGTTCGATATAAACGCTGTCAGCGGTATCCGTATCGGTCTGGATGGTCGCGGGGTTGGAGTTGACGAGGACCGTCTTGTATCCTTCCTCTCTGAGCGAGCGGCATGCCTGGGTACCGGAGAAATCGAATTCGGCCGCCTGCCCGATTACTATCGGTCCGGAACCGATAACGAGAAGTTTTCTGTAGTCTTTCCTCATAATTTCCCCTCCTTCACCATTCCGGCGAATACATCGAAGAGGAACGACGTGTCGGTGGGCCCGGGCGAAGCCTCTGGATGATACTGGGATGTGAAAATGGGAAGATTTTTGTGTCTCACGCCTTCGACGGTTCCGTCGTTGACGTTAATCTGATCCGCGACGAGCCCGGTTCCGTCAAGGCTGTCCGGATCCACGGCGTAACCGTGGTTCTGCGACGTGATATAGACGCGCCCCTCGTATTTCACCGGCTGGTTGCACCCGCGGTGCCCGAATTTCATCTTGTAAGTGGAAGCGCCCATGGCTCTGGCGATTATCTGGCTGCCGTAGCAGATTCCGTAGAGAGGCAGCCTGGTGCTGAGATCGGAGACCGTTCTGACCGCAGTTCTGACTATATCCGGATGGGCGGGATCTCCCGGCCCGTTCGTAACCAGAACTCCTCTGACTCCGGAATCGGAGATCACGTCGGCGGGAGTGTCGTAAGGGAAAACCGTGACGTTGAATCTGGAACCGAGATTGCGCAGGATTCCTCTCTTCATTCCGCAATCGAGCACCCCTACGGTGTATTCCTTTCCGTAATCATAGGAAACGATCTGGGAAGACACGACTTCGCTCACCAGATTGGTTTCGGAGGGAAGCGGCATCGATCTCATTCTTCTGATCGCTCCCTCGATGTCGTCCCCTTGGATTATAGAACCTTTCACAGTGCCTCCGGTGCGGAGTTTTATGACGAGATCGCGGGTGTCTATTCCCGATATTCCCGGTATTTTGTGCTTGATCATATAATCGTCGAGGGTGCTGCCGCCGTACATGGGGGACGGTTCCCTGCAGTATTCCCTGACGGCAAGGCCGCGGACGTGAACGGCATCCGACTGATCCAGACCGTCTATTATGCCGTAATCCCCGACCAGGGGGTAGGTCATCACAAGGATCTGACCTCTGAAAGAGGGATCGGTCAGACTTTCCTGGTAACCGTCCATTCCTGTTGAAAAAACCACTTCTCCGAAAGAATCGGTTCTGTAACCGAACAGCTCCCCTTCGTAAGCCGTCCCGTCCTCCAGAACCAAATATCCGCATGACATCGGAGAGTAATAAGATTGAAGTACCCTATATAATTCCTATGATTTCGGCAGTACATATGCGCTTCCGGGTTGTCTAAAAATAGACAAAGTACCATCAATCGAACTTATACTGGCTTCAAAAGATCGGCGATTTTCCGGCATCCGCGCCCGCTAAAATCATAAGTACGGGAATTCTTTCGGAACCCCATGAGGGGTCTGGGAGAGGACAGGGGCAGATGCGAGCTCAGGCTTCTTATCGAAACGGACGAGGATCTGTGGCACTTATACAACATAATCGAAACGGGAGATCTCATCACCGCGTCCACCCCCAGACGCGAGGAAAAGCAGGCTGACAGGATCCGCGCGGAAAGAGCCGAGAAGAAGAGGATGACCCTGGGCGTGCGCATCGAGAAAATCGAATTTTCGGACGAGGACCTCCGCCTGAAGCTTCTGGGAACTATCGAAACCGGCCCCCAGGACATAGGCCAGCATCATACCCTGATATTCGAAAACGGAGATTCCCTCCTCATTTCCAAGAAAAAGTGGAAAGAGAGCCAGTTCGACAGGGTGAGACGCGCCGTCGAAGAGGCGAAGAAACCCCATATCGTCTTCGTTTCGCTGGATCAGGACGAGGCCACGATCGCGGTTCTTAGGCAGTACGGCCTGAAGGAGATAGCTTCCCTGCAGTCCGGAAGATCCGGGAAGCAGTATTCGGAAAAAAACCGCGGAGATACATATCACTCGGAGATAATCGAGAAACTGAAAACTGTTTCCGAGCCGGGAATGCCGACCGTTCTTCTGGGACCGGGATTCGAAAAGGAACTGCTCGCCGAATCCCTCAAAGCAGCCGGAACCGAGAAGCTGTTCGTATACCACACCGGACAGACCGGGATGGCTGGAATCAACGAACTGCTGAAAACCGGAATGGGAGCCGATCTGATCAGAGAGTCCTCAGTGGGAACCGAGATAGAGGCGGTGGAGGAGCTGATGACCCTGATCGGCAGAAACGGTCCCGCAACGTACGGAACTGAACAGATAATGAACGCCGCGATGTCCGGCGCGGTTGAAAAACTGCTGATACTCGACAGCGTCCTCCGCAGCAGAGACTGCGACGAGCTGATCCGCAGCGTCGAGTCGCAGAAAGGCACCGTTCTCGTGATCTCCGGACAGCATGACGGAGGAAAAGAACTGGCCGCGCTGGGCGGGATGGGGGCTGTTCTCAGATACAAAACGGATTTTCTCTGAATGAGTATCCGGACGCCGGCGCCTCTGGTCCTTGTCTCCCGCTTCCGTCCGTTTAAAAAATGCTATTCTTTATGATGGAGTTCCGCATTACGGAAACTGCGGAGAATCCCTGCCGGAATCCGGAGGTCGGCCCATGAGAACGATAGAAGAAACCAAAGCCAAACTTACCAGACAACTGAACATTTGCGATACCACCATCAGGGAAGCTGAAAACTGCCCGGGCGTGGTGCTGTCCGATTACGAAAAGAGAAAACTCGCGAGACTGCTGGACTCGGCGAAGGTCCCCCAGATCGATGTCGGCATGCCCGGATCCGGCCCCGACGAAAAAGCGGATATCAAATCGATCACCAAGCTGAAACTGAACTCCTCCATCATGACTTTCAACAGAGTGCTCAACACCGACATCGACGAGAGTCTGGCCTGCGACGTGGATTCTGTTGCCATCGCCGCTTCGATTTCCGGGAGGCAGATAGCGGCCAGGTACAAAATCGATCCGGGCGAGATCCTGAAGGCGATGGCGAACGTCGTCAGTTACGCCAAGGAGCACGGCCTTTACGTTTCCTGTATTTTCGAGGATTCTTCTCATGCGAGCCTGTCCGATTTCGTTAAATGGACGAACAAGGTCCAGGAATACGGAGCGGACCGCGTGTGCTACAGCGACAGCGTGGGCGTGGAAGATCCTTTGAAACTCGCCAAAAAGATCGAAGTGATAAAACAGGTCACGGATATCGATCTGGAGATCCAGTCGCGCAACGATTTCGGCATGGCCACGGCGAACACCGTCGCCGGGATAGGCGCCGGGGCAGTATTCGCCAGCACCTCCGTTCTCGGCATAGGTCCCAGAGCCGGAAACGCTCCCACCGAGGAGATAATAATGGCCGCGGAGGAAAAGTTCGGTCTGGATACCGGCATCGACATCAAGAAGATCAAAGAGGTCGCGACTACCGTATCCAAAAATTCCAGCAAACCCATATGGGAGTCCAAGCCGGTGTTCGGTTCCAACTGCTTCGCGCTGGAAACTATCGCGGACAACTCCCAGCTGGAGGTATTCGAGCCTTACAACCCCGCACTGATCGGTTCCGACAGAAGAGTCATTCTCGGAAGGCACAGTTCCGTCGAAAGCATCATCTTCACTCTCGAAAAGGTGCTGAACGAGAGGCTTCCCGCGAACGAGAAGGCTCTGGATATGGCACAGAAGCTCACGGAGATGGTTAAAGTGGCGGCTGTCAAGCAGCACAGAAACATAACCCCCGACGAGCTCAAGGATCTTTACGATCAGCTTCTGGACGAAGCCGAGATGGAAAAACTCAGCGAAGAAGAAGAAACGGAATGATCGGACGGCCTCCGGGCCGCCTCTTTTTTTCTTTTGCCGGATATCGTCCATATCATACTCCGCGAAGTCCGGGAATTAAACTTTAACAACATTATAACTCCGGAAAACCGGTTAAATTCCCCCGGCGGAATTTATAACTCATGACATCGGAAGCGAATTTCAAATTATTCGAAACGAAACATGTTATGAGAATTCTCGTTTTTCTGCATTTATGCGGGCCCAAATGCAAATCCGACATCTACAGAGCGGTGTCCACGAATCCCAGGATGGCTAGCAAAATCGATCTGATGGAGCAGCGCGGGCTCCTGATGCGCAAAGTCCAGGAGAACGGTTCCAGAAAGATCCTTTACGATCTTACCCCTATGGGCGAGAACTGCGCGGCGATGGTCTGCCGCATGGAGGAGGAATCGGGCGTACCCGTCTCCGTGCTCAGATCCGATTTCCTGAAAAAGAGCCTGCCGTACAGCACCATGAGCAGGATCGGCTGAAAGGGGGATCGTCCCCCTCAGTCGTAAGAGCGGTTGTCGGTGACGTGGTTTGCCTTTCCCTCGAACCTCTCGAGAGTTCCCGGCAGCTCCAGCCTGACGTCGGCCTTGATGTTGAGAACGTCCTTGAGACGTCTGGAGAGCTCGGAGGACATCTTCGCGATTTCGACCGTGTCCTCGGTGAGATAGTCCTCGGAAAGCTCCACGGCGACCGTCATCGAATCCATATAGTTGGCGTTCTCCAGAGTTATATGGTAGAACGGAGAGAGGAACGGAAGTTCCCCTATGACGCTCTCTATCTGCGACGGGAAGACGTTGACCCCGCGGACCACCAGCATATCGTCGGTGCGGCCGGATATGCGCATCAGGCGGGGGTGGGTTCTTCCGCATCTGCATCTCGTCCAGTCCAGCGCGGAAATGTCGCCTATCTTGTACCTGATGAGCGGAAACGCCTCTTTTTTGAGCATGGTCACGACGATTTCTCCCCTCTCCCCGTCCTTGCAGGGATTTCCGTTCTCGTCGAGAATTTCCATGTAGCAGAGATCCGCCCAGACGTGAAGCCCGCACTGCTCGCTGCACTCCAGAAACATGGGGCCGTAGAACTCGCTCGCGCCGTAGCAGTTGTGGACTCTGATTCCGGTCCTGTCCTGAAGCTTCTTCCTCATGCTCTCGGACCACGGCTCTCCGCCGGCGATAGCCAGATGCAGCTTTGTGTCTCTGCGGATATCGATTCCCTTCTGATCGCATACGTCGGCGATATGAAACATATATGACGGGGTTCCGGCGATGGCGGTTACCGGAATGTCGCACATGAGCTGGATCTGTCTCGCGGTGTTGCCGGTGCTCGTGGGCAGAACCGTGGCGCCTATCCTTTCCGCGCCGTAATGCACGCCCAGTCCTCCGGTGAACAGACCGTATCCGTGGCAGTTCTGCATTACATCCTTGTGAGTCATTCCGAAAGAAGTCATCCCCCTCGCTAGAGATTCCGTCCAGTTGTCGAGATCGTTCTTCGTGTATCCCACGACCGTCGGCTTTCCGGTAGTCCCGGACGACACGTGGATGCGTACCAGATCGTCGTACGGCCTCACGAACAGCCCGTCGGGATAATTGTCGCGGAGATCCGATTTTCTCATAAACGGTATTTTTCTGAAATCCTCGAAAGTCTTTATGTCGTCAGGCGTAAGACCGGCCGATTCCATTTTTTTACGGAAGAAATCGGAAACGCCGTACATTTCGCGCACTTTAGCCTTTATGAGCTCGAGCTGCATCTTCTCCAGATCTTCGCGGGGCATAGTTTCCAATTTCTCGTTCCAGAAAGCCATTTCAACACCTTGATCCGTGTTATCACTTAACACTGCAGACAAGACAATAACGACTCAGATATAAATAATTCTGAAAAAGGATGGAAAAGGTTTGAAGGACTCACTGAAGAGTCACGGATCCGGCTACCCTGAGCTTCCCTCCTTCAAGATACATGAGGATGGCTCTGTCGCCCGGTTTGTGTATCATATCCGAATCCAGTTCCATCGATACCGAAGCGTTTCTGAAATCGCTTCCGTTATCCGCCGACGTTATTCTGCAGGGAACCATCTGCATCCAGTGCCCCAGATGGATTACCATCCCCTCCTTGAGAGGACTGCTCCAGTATCTGACCAGAGAGACTTTTCCAGAAACGGATCTGCTCATCTTTACGGACGGATCCGTGGTCACCACGAAACCGCGGTCGAGTTCGTCCGAATCGATTCCGCGGAGCGCCAGACCCACGTGATCCCCTCTGACTCCGTCGTTCGCGTCTATATCGTGCTTCTGGATCGATTTGAGGATCACCTCTCTTCCGAGGGGAAATACGGTCATTTTGTCGTGTTTTCTGAAATAACCATCTATAACCGATCCGAGAACGACCGTTCCCACGCCTTTGACGTTGAAATGGGAATCCACCGGGCAGGAGCCGCAGGTCCCTTCCCCGGGCGCTTTGGACTCGGATTTCGCCATGGAGATAAGCTCCTCGCGGAGCCTGATGGGATCGTCTTCCCTCAGTTCGTAACTCTCCAGACAGGTTCCGGCCAGAAGAGGGCGGACCTGCTCCGGCTGGATATAGTTCCGGAGTATCAGCCAGCCGCGGGAGATCCCCACGGAGTCGGCCATGACTATCGTCTCGCCGAGGAAGGAATCGATCTTATCCACCACGAGTATGGCGAATTCGGACATCGCGACGGAGAAGAAAAGCGATGATAACTTTTCCGGATACTTCGAAGGCTCTATCAGGGTGAACGAATCCAGACCCTCTTTGTAATCGTAGAAGGTCATATCCGTAACGGTTCCCTTCTTCCCTATCGAAGAGGCGAAATCCTTCGCTCCGAGAACGGCGATATTCAGATTCCCCATCGGATTTCCCCGCTGGACATTATTCTGACGCCGTTCTGTCTGAGGACCTCCACGGCTTTTCCCGGATCGCTTACTCTTATGTAGAACACGGATGCCTTCTTCCCCGAGTACGCGTATCCGTATTCTATGTTGATCCCGGCTTTTCCGAACACGTCGGCGGCTTTGAAAAGAGCCCCGGGAGTGTCTTCGATCAGAACTCCGATAACCTCCGTCTTCTTCACTATTATGCCTTTGGCTTTGAGTTTGGAATAAGAGCCTTCGGGATCGTCCACCACGGCCCTCAGAATGCCGAAATCAGCCGATTCGGCAAGATTGAAGGCATGCATGTTTATCCCGCAGTCCTTCAGGACGGATGCGATATACGCGAGGCGCCCGGGTTCGTTGTTTACGAATATGGACAGCTGAGTTATCAAACCATCATCCGACATCATATCACCCTTTTATCTACCACTCTTTTCGCTTTGCCCTCGAACCTGGGAAGTTCTCCGGGCGCTTTCAGTTCGACTTCCGCCGCTATGTTAAGATATTTTTTAAGCTGAGTTTCCACGTACGCTCTCAGACGGTTCATGTCTTCGACCTTGTCGCTGAAAGCGTCCTCTTTGATTTCAACCTGCACGACCATGCGATCCAGCGCGCCCTCTCTGGTGACTATGATCATATAATGACCCGCGAGCTGGGGAATCTGCATCAGGGTATATTCAATCTGTGACGGGAAAACGTTGATTCCGCGGATGATCAGCATATCGTCGGAACGCCCGGATATCCTGGAGATCCTCGGAGAGGTGCGTCCGCAGGCGCATTCTTCCTCGTCTATGGAGGTGATATCCCTGATCCTGTAGCGGATCATCGGCATAGCCTCCTTCTTCAGCATCGTAACCACGAGCTCGCCCTTCTGCCCGGATTCCAGGTTTTCGCCGGTATCGGGATCGATGATCTCGCAGTATACGATGTCTCCGGCCATGTGCACGCCGTTCCGCTCCTCGCACTCCGTGAACATCGGACCGGCCATTTCGGAGGTTCCGTAAATGTCGTACGCCTTTATCCCCATTTCCGATTCGATGTGGTTTCTCATGGATTCGGACCAGGGCTCCGCCCCCAGAACGGCTTTTCTGAGACTTGTGTCTCTGCGGAAATCGATGCCCATCTTCTTCGCCACTCCGCCCATATGGACGAGGTAAGAGGGAGTGCAGGCTATAGCGGTCACGTCCAGATCTTTGATAAGCTCGATCTGGCGCTCGGTGCTTCCGGTTCCCGCCGGAAGAACGGTCGCCCCCACCCTTTCGGCGCCGTAGTGAAGGCCGAGACCGCCGGTGAAAAGCCCGTAGCCGTAGGAGATCTGCATCGTGTCGTTGTTGCCTATCCCGACGGAAGTGAGGGATCTGGCCAGAGCTTCGGTCCAGTATTCCAGATCGTTGCGGGTGTAGCCTACGAGGGTGGGTTTGCCCGTGGTCCCCGAGGAGACGTGATATCTCACGACTTCGCTGTTGGAGGCTGTGAACATTCCGGTGGGATAGTTGTCTCTCAGATCCTGTTTGTACATGAACGGAAGCTTGGAAGCATCCGACAGCGAGCATATGTCGTCCGGATGGACATTCTGGGCTTTCATTCTGTCGTGATAAAACTTATTGAAGGAATACAGATTGTTGACCAGAGATTTCAGCTCGCGGTACTGAAGCGACCTCAGATCCTCTTTCGGCATGCATTCCAGTTTGGTATTCCAGAACATTGGTTCTTACTCCTGACTGACGGGAACAGGGCATAACGGGTATTAATAAACAAAGTCCGCATAGGGAACCGCGGCAGTCTGAAATGGACCAGAAAACCGCGTGGGACGATTTTTACAAAAGGAACCCGAGAGCCTGGAGGGGTTTTTCCGAGATACCGCGCGTTCCGGGGGAGAAAGTCCTGGAGCTCGGATGCGGAAACGGAAAAACCGTGCAGTCCCTTCTCGGCATGGGATACAGGGTCGCCGGCGTGGATTTCTCCGAAACGGCGATAAATTATTGCAGAGACAGGTTTCCGGAAGCAGATTTTCTGGTATCCGATATTACGGAACTTCCGTTTCCCGGCGGGTATTTCGATTACGTCACCGCGGTGCATGTACTGGAGAACCTCGGAGAACCGGAACTTGAAAAAGCAACAGGAGAGATATCCAGAGTTCTTTCGGACGGGGGATATCTCTTCGTCCGCTGCTTCACACCGGAAGATATGCGGTCCGGAAGCAGCAGAAACGGCTTCTACTACAGGTATTACACCGAAGCAAAACTTGTCGCCCTGTTTCCCGGATATGAAGTGATATCGTCCTCCACGGTAAGCGATAAAACCAGGTTCGGCACGGTCAGATCCCGCGCCGAATGCCTTTTCAAGAAACTCCGGATCGGAACAACAGACGGCGCTGCAGTTCAGTCCCCCGGGCATCTGCCGGAACATGGGGCCTGACTTTCAGTATCAGATCCCTGAGCTCGTGGGCCGCGCCGCTTATGTCTTCCTGCGCGACGACAGCAGATATGACCGCAGCGGAATCGGCGCCGGCACGGATGACGTCCTGGATGTTTCCCCGGTTGATGCCGCCGATCGCGACGACTGGTATCCTGACGGCGCGGGAGATTTCGAATATCCTGCCCAGTCCGATTCCCTGTTCGGCGTCCGGTTTGGTGGATGTTCTGAAAACGGCTCCCACGCCGAGATAGTCAGCCCCTTCCTCTTCCGCTTTCAGCGCATCCGCGACGGTATTGACGGAAACTCCGATTACAGCCTCCTCCCCCATGAGATCCCTCGCGTCGGGAAGAGGCATGTCGGACTGTCCCAGATGCACTCCGTCGGCGCCGGAGGCCATGGCGATATCCACGCGGTCGTTGACGAAGAAGAACCTGCAGTACTCGTCCGCCAGCTCTCTGACCGCTTTAGCCTGGGCGAGCATCTCCCTTCCGCCGGAATGCTTCATCCGCAGCTGGACCGCGTCGGCTCCCCCTATGAAGGCTTGTTCCGCAACTTCCGCATCGGTTTTTCCATGAGAAAGAGACGAATCGGTGATCACGTACAAATCGAACATCGGCGGTGTATCCGAATTCTATATTAACTATTCCCGGACCCGGCATCGCCAACAGTTATTTACTCCCAGTAATTTCACGGCTGCAATGAGAAAACTAATCATCACCGAAAAGGCGAATGCAGCCAGAAGGATTTCCGCTATACTTTCGGACGGCAAGTCCAGTTCCGCTTCCGAGGGCGGAGTTACGGTGATATCGTTTGACGACGGGAAGGATTCCTACAAAGTCGTCAGTCTCAGAGGGCACATCATGGAGCTCGATTACTCCCCGGATTACAACGACTGGAGCGCGGTTCCCCCGGCCGATCTGGTTTATGCCGAACAGATCAAAACCGTGCGCGTCAAATCGATCCTCAATACCCTCAGAACCGTTGCCGGGGAATCCGACGAGATAATAATCGCCACGGACTACGATCGCGAGGGAGAGCTTATCGGGATGGAAACGGTAGCGGCTCTCGGTCCGTTCACGGAAAAACGGAACGGGGAAGAGGTTCTTCATTATCTCAACGGAACTATTCCGGTGAAAAGAGCGAAATTCAGCGCGCTGACGAAGGGCGAGGTGGAGAAGGCGTTCTCGGATCTCGCCGAACCTGACAAAAGGCTTTCCGACGCCGCGGAAACCAGACAGATGATAGATCTGTCCTGGGGAGCGGTTCTCACGAGGCTCATTTCCATCTCATCCGGACAGGTGGGCAAGAATTTCATGTCCGTCGGAAGAGTGCAGAGCCCCACGCTGAAGCTTCTCGTGGACCGCCATACGGAAATAGAGAACTTCGTCCCGGTTCCCTTCTGGGACGTCATAGGCAAATTCGGGATGCTGGCTTTCAGAGGCGATCACGAAAAGAACCACTTCTGGAACAAGGAAGAGGCGGACGCGGTGATGGAGAGACTGAAGGGGGAGACCGAAGGGCGCGTGGAGGAGTGCTCCGTCACAACCAAGGAAGAGTACAGGCCCGCCCCGTTCGACACCACCCAGATGCAGGTCGAGGCCAACAAAATAGGGATATCTCCTACGGCGGCTATGAAGCTGGCCGAGGATCTCTACACGGGAGGATACATATCGTACCCCCGTACGGAGAACACGGAATATCCCCGCACGCTCAACCTCAGATCCGTTCTTGAAAAATTCAAAGACTCCGAATTCGGCCAGGAGGCCGCGGAAATCCTGTCTCAGGAAAAGATAGTGCCCTCCAGAGGCAAAAGGCGCACGACGGATCACCCCCCCATATATCCCACCGCTCCCGCCTCTTCCCAGAAGATGAAGGGAGACAAATGGAAACTGTACGAGCTTATCGTGAGGAGATTCCTCGCCACTCTGTCGCCCAACGCCGAATCCGAGATAACGAAGTGCAAAATAATCGTGGGCACGGAGACTTTTCTCGCCGAGGGATACTGCCTTAAAAAGCAAGGCTGGAAAAAGTACTACAAGAAGTATCTGAAAGCGCCGGCCCCTAAACTCCCTGTCATGGCCGCCGGGGACATGATCGATATCCGGTCGATGAGTCTCTCGGAATCGGAGACCCAGCCCACGTACCGCTACAACCAGGGAAGCCTCATCCAGGAGATGGATCGCCTCCAGCTGGGAACCAAGAGCACCAGGCACGACATAATCGCCAAACTGTTTTCAAGAAATTACGTGCAGGGGAACTACCTCATCCCCACCGCCAGCGGGATAGCTCTGACCAAATCCCTCGAGAAGCACGGCGGCGGGATCACGGAGCCGGACATGACTTCCAGACTGGAATCGGATATGCTGAGCATTATGAACGGGGAGCGCACCCTGGCCGAGGTCGTCAAAGAATCCCAGGACATGCTTCACGCCGTCGCGGAGAAGATAACCGAGGAGTCGGACGAGATCGGAGAAGAGATCAGAAACGCTCTCCACACCCAGCAGCATATAGGGATTTGTCCCGGATGCGGGCACGAGATGATAATAAAAAGATCCAAAAAGTGGAACTTCATCGGATGCACCGGGTATCCGGAATGCAGCAACGCATTTCCGATTCCGAACGGCGCGATGATACAGCCCGCGGAAACCGTGTGCGAGGAATGCGGGCTTCCCCAGCTGAAAGTCATCAGAAAGGGAAATCCCCCCTCGATCCAGTGCATAGATCCCAAATGCCCCAGCAATTTAAGGAAAACTGATCTGGGAGCATGTCCCGCGTGCGGCGCCGGACGCATCAGGATCAAATTCTCGAAACAGGGAAAAAGATTCGCCGGCTGTTCGAACTGGCCCGCATGCACCCAGACTTATCCCCTCAGGCCCAGAGGTACGGTGGAGCCGGCCGGGAAGATATGCGAGCTCTGCAGGTCCCCGGTCATCAGAACGGGCAGTTTCGAAGAATGCATAAACACCGAGTGCCCCGGGCGCAGGAAAAAATCCTCCGGAAAAGACGGAGAGAAAAAGGAAGCGAAACCTAAAAAACCGGCCGTCCGCAGAACCCGGAAAAAACCGGAAGAATCCGCCTGAATAAACATAGGATTATATTGCCGGCGCTATCCGGAATCATGTATCGCATAGCCGTATACGGAAAGGGCGGAATCGGAAAATCCACGATATCCGCCAACCTTTCGTATCTTCTCTCCTCGGACGGAAGCTCCGTGCTTCATGTGGGATGCGATCCCAAGCACGACTCCGCCAGGCTTCTCGCGGGCGGCAAAACCGTGAGAACGTTCTTTTCCGATACCGGCGGCGATCCCGTAGTCACCGGGATAAACGGAATCCGCTGCGTCGAATGCGGCGGCGCGGAACCGGGAAAGGGATGCGCGGGAAAGGGAATCGAAATGCTGATCTCCAGACTGAAAACGACGGAGACCGACTACCGGGTGTACGATGTTCTCGGAGACGTGGTGTGCGGAGGTTTCTCCGTTCCGGCCAGATCCGAAAATTCGGATGCCGTGATAATCGTCACGTCCGGAGAATTCATGTCCCTTTTCGCGGCCAACAATATCCTGAGGGGACTGAAGATAATCAATCCCGGACCGTCGGTTCTCGGAATCGTATTCAACCGCAGAGGGGACAAGGGCGAGGAAATCAGCGTAAAACGCTTTTCCGATGCCGTCGGAATCCCGGTACTGTGCGATATCCCCAGATCCGGACTGTTTGCGGAAGCGGAGAGATCGGGAGAAGTTCTTTCCAGCCTGTTTCCCGGCTCCCCGGAGGCGGAAATTTTAAGAAAATTAGCTGACGCCGTCAGAACGCATGCCGTCTTGTACCGTCCGGCAGCCCTCGGGGAAAAGGCCATGTCGGAGCTCGCGGCCGGAAAACCCGTAACGTCCGGATCCGAGGAGAAAGCGAGGAGAGGATGCGGGTTCGACGGGTACGACACGGAACGGAACATCACCTATACCGGCGACTTCGTCATGCCTGCGTGCACTTCGCACGGGGCGGCGGACGGAGCCATGCGCATAACCGATGCCGCCGTCATCCTCCACGGGCCCGGCAGCTGCGCTTATCTCATGGAATACGCGTTCGGAAGACGCGCCGAATTAAGCTCTTCCGAAAGAAAGGGGGAAGCTCCGGATCCGGGGATATACAGCACCCGCATGAACGCGGATTCCGCCTTCAGAGGAGAAGAGGAGGGGATAGAGAACGCCGTCAGAAACGCCATCGGAGACGGATACAGGCACATGTTTCTGATACCTACATGCTCTTCGGAAATCATCGGAACGGACATCGCAAAAACCGCGTCGCGCATTTCCGCGAAATATTCCGCGGACGTCATCCCGGTTCCCGCGGACGATGCTTTCCTTTCAAGCAAATTCGGCGGGATCTTCGGACTTGTGGACGCCCTCGTGTCCAGAATGAAGCCGATGGAGCCTGAAAAGGATACGGTCAACCTTGTTGCCAGATGGTTTTACGGAATAGGCAAAGACAGGAATATAGAATCCATAAGCAGGATTTTATCGAAGATCGGCCTCAGAATACGCTTCCGTTTCCTCGATTTCTGCAGATTTTCGGAGATAGAGGAATTCTGCGGTTCCGAATACGACATACAGATAGGAAAATCCAGATTCAATGAGAAAATGGGAGCGAAGATAGCGGAACGCACGGGAAGACGTCTCCCCCTGGCGATCGATCTGCCGGTCGGAATGAGCGAATGCATAGAATGCATTGAGAAAATAGCGGAATACGCCCCCGCTCTCGCGGACAGAAAAGAATCCGCGGTTCAATCAATCAGATCGGAATTCGATACGATTTTCTCTAAATACTCGCCTTTTCTGAAGGGTAAAAAGGCTGTGATCTACTGCATCATGGTAAGGGATCTCAAATGGCAGGTCGAATCGGCGAAAGCCGCCGGCATGGATATCAGAGCGATATTGTTCGCGGACGGATTCGTTATCGATCACAACGTCAGAGTCCCCGGCTACGGGGATGTCCCCGTCGTCGAGCACGCCTCCTTATGCGATCTGAACAGGATAGATTCCGTGGAAAAGATAGATATCGTGCTTACGAACGATCCGGACAGAGTAGGACGCAGAGGATACAGGTGGTCCCCGCTCGGATCCAGATACTACGGTCCGGACGGCGTGGAGGACTGGCTGCGGATCATCTGCAGCTGCATAGCCGCCCCCGTTCCTTCCTGGGAGGCGGGACTTTGAACACGGAGCCCGACGGAATGGTGGGGGCGGCCGTCGCCTCGGAATCCCTGGGAATGACCGATACGCTGATCAACGGAGCCGGAGGATGCCGTTCCAGAACGCAGATAATGATCCACGATCTGATTCCTTTCTACAAACCGGAGAACGGAAGCTGTTGCAAATCCAAATTTTTCAGCAGACAGTCCAGGCTGCCCTGCACATATCTCAACGGAAACGATCTTATATTCGGAACGGCGCAGAAGCTGTCCGAGGGGCTGAAGTCCGTACGCTCCGTGAACGGCCGGAAAACCATGCTTATAGACACTCTCGGGGCTTCCCTCGTCTGCACCGATTACACCTGGCTGACCGAGAAAAACAGGGAGCCCGTGAGGGTAAACGGCGATCTCTCCGCTATGAGTTTCTGCGAGGGATTCGATGCCGCTGCCGAGGCCATCCTCTCTTCTATGGAACCCGAGCGCGGCGAAAAGACCGGAGTGAACATTCTGGGATACGGAATCTCCGACCTCGGATGGAATTACGGATGCAATGAGATACGCAGACTGCTGGAGCCTATGGGCGTCAGAATCGGCTGTTTTCCTAACTGCATCCCCGATCCGGATTCGCTGAAGAGAATCGGCAATTCTTCTCTGAACATAATGATTCATCCGGAATTATGCACGCGGACCGCTGAAATGCTGGAGGAAAAGACTGGAACCCCGTATATGCGTCCCTCGATGGGCGCTCCCGTCGGATATCCTTCGATAAGAAAATTCATTGAGGAAACCGCAGATCATCTCGGAAAGGATCCGGAACCGTCTCTCGAGATCGTAAACAGGGAAGCGGAAGAGGTGCACAGCGTGCTGATGAATTACGATCGCATACCTCTGTTCCTGCATGCCAGGCCTTTCACGGCGAAAGGCAGCTCATCGGTGATCTATCCCCTTTCCAGATGGATCACCGGCGCGTTCGGCATGCTTCCCGGCAGCATCTCGCTCTCCGACGGAGAATACCGGAAAGAGATCGACGAATATATGAAACCGCTGAAATCCGCCGGAACGGGAGAAGACGGCTTCGGAGTGGTTTTCACCGACGGCCTCTCTGCTATGCACGGAAGACTTTACGATTTAGAAAAATGCTACGTAGAGACGGAGATCCCTCCGGGAAGGCAGGTCAACCTGCTCGGAAGAACTCTCGTCGGCACCGCCGGATGCAGATATATTCTTGACGAAATGATGAACGGAACGATAAGATTCAGATGCGGACAGCCGACCGAGATCGATTTGAGACCGGGTTACGAAGAAACCGGATAACTCTGCCCCTAACGGAATTATTTCGTAAAACGTTTAAACGAAACGAAGATCGGCATTCATGAATACGGGCAGAACAGGGACAATTATCAGGGCAGAGATTGTCCTTATTGTCTCTGGACTTCTTGCCCTGATCTCCGTTCTTCTCTTTAACCACCCGGAAAAATACTTTGACTACATCAGCGCTCCGACTCTTTCTGCCCTGTTTTGTCTTATGATCTCGGTCAGCGGAATGGAAAAATGCGGACTTATCAAATGCGTATCCGCGGCAATTCTGAACAGACATCATACCGTGAAAACCGTTTCGGTTTCGCTCATACTGCTGCCTTTCTTCCTGTCGATGTTCATCACCAACGACGTCACCCTGATCGCTGTAGTTCCGATTTCAGTTTATCTGCTGAAGAAAACGGGGAGAACGGACCTGATAGCACCGATTCTGATTCTCCAGACGCTTGCGGTGAATTCCGGCAGCATGCTGACCCCCGTAGGAAATCCGCAGAACATCTTTATTTACACCGAATATCAGGCGGATCTGCCGGAATTCATCATCAGAGTCCTTCCGCTGACGCTTATAAGCATCTGCGCCATATTGCTCCCGTGTTTTTTATCCGGAAACCAGAAAACCTCTGCGGAAATCGCCGACTGCGGGATCTCAGATAAAAAGATGTTTACGGTTTTTGTATTCATATTCGCGCTGAATATAATCGCAATATTCGGCTGGCTGCCATACTGGACGGCGCTTCTGGCAACTATCGCGATCACTTTAGCAGTTGATCGCTCCCTGTTCCTGAAACCTGACTACAGCCTCCTCCTGACTTTCGTTTTCTTATTCATATTTAC
>JAEEKU010000009.1 GCA_016282555.1 Methanomassiliicoccaceae archaeon | reverse complement strand
TCATCCTGCTGTCCAGACGCCCGGGGATATCCCGCTCGACCGTGATCCTGACGGGAGTGATCGTCAGCTATCTTTTCCAGGCCGGAATAAGCGCCATCAAGTACTTCTCGGACGACGACGCCCTCAGGGAGATAACGCTGTGGCTGATGGGAGGCATGTGGAACGCCACCTGGGGAGTGGTCCTTCTGGTCCTTCCGGCCGTCGCCGCATGCGTCCTGGCCATGGAAGCTATGTCGCCCAAGGTCAACGTTCTGTCCGCCGGAGACGAGGTAGCCGAAAGTCTGGGAATAAACGTGGGCAGGCTGAGGACGGTGCTCCTCGTGCTGTGCACGGTGTCCGTCTCGGTCTGCATCGCGTTCACGGGAATAATCGGATTCATAGGGCTCATGGCCCCCCACATGACCAGAATGGCCATCGGCAACGACAGCAGGTATCTGTTCATAGCGTCGGGGTGCCTCGGGGCGTTCATCCTGACCGCGTCGGACACGCTGGCTCGCATGATAATAAGGCCGGAGGAGCTCCCGGTGGGAATAATCATGTATCTGGCCGGAGGAATCTTCTTCATCTGGCTGGTCACCAGGAAGCGCAAGGAGGTGACGCTGTGACGCTGTCTGTCCGGGATCTCTGCAAAGGATACGGCGGGAACAGAGTACTGTCGGGGGTGACGCTGGACATCGGAAAGGGAGAGGTCGTCTCCGTGCTGGGGCCCAACGGCAGCGGCAAATCCACGCTGATAAAGGCCGTCTGCGGCGTCGTCCGCCCCGATTCCGGCGATATACTTTCGGACGGAGTTCCTCTGAGGGGCATGAGCCCGAGGGAGCTCTCCCGGAAGATCGGGTACGTCCCCCAGTCGTTCGTTCCTTCGGATTACATGACGGTATTCGACGCGGTCCTGATAGGCAGGGCGCCGTACATGTCGTGGTCGTACTCGGACGAGGATCTGGAGAAGGCGGAGGAGGCCATGGACCGCATGGGGATATTCGGGCTCTCGGAGAGATACGTCAACGACCTGTCCGGGGGCCAGATGCAGAAGGTGGTCCTGGCCAGAGCTCTGGCGCAGGATCCGGAGTATTACATTCTGGACGAGCCGACGAGCGCGCTGGATCTGAAGAACCAGATGGTGGCCATGCGGACGGTCAGAGATGCCGTGTCGGGCGGATCCTCCGGGGCGCTGGTCGCTCTGCACGATCTCAACCTGGCGATGCGCTTCTGCGACAGGGTCGCGATGTTGAAGGACGGAAAAGTATACGCCGAGGGCCCCCCGGAGAAAACGATCACCGAAGAGTCTATACTCGGAGTATACGGAGCGGCCTCCGAGATACTGGAGGGCAGGGAGGGGCTTTTCGTGCACATACTCGAGGGAGATCCGGACTAAACGGGAATCCGGGTTCCGGACCTCGCGCCGCCGGATTGAGTGCGTTCACGAGGCATATCGCTATATCGCCCTCATCCGAGGTGGCAATGACTGTGCACGTCCCGGCGGCGACCGCCTTCACCGTGCAACTGCAGACGCCGGACACGGGCTGCGTGTCTGAACTGGTTATCTGAACCGAATCGCCCTCCAAGGACCAGGAAACGCTGTAGACCCATGACTCGCACAGGACCGTAATCGTCTCCGTTTCATCGATATTAAGAACTAATCCGCTTTGCTGGAAAGACAGCGCAACCTCTTCCGGAGGGTCGGGTCTGAACATCTCCGTGTTGTCATCCGGCCCGAAAATCGGCTGCGGAAGATGGCCGGACGGCGGGCTGTCGTCCTCGTCTGCCGCCCCGGAGTTCATCGCGAGAACGGTAACGGCAGCGGCCAGCGCGAATAGTTTTTGGAAAGCCCGTCTGACGAAGCGGCAAACATATCAGTCAGGCACGGGCTCCCCTTTATCCGGCTAAAACCCGAATCCGGTTCGTTCGGAAATGTTCGGAACAAGTTCAGATCGGCCTGTGACAGGCTGACGGAGCGCCCGGATCAGGCCTCCACGAACCTTTCCGTGATGGAGATCATTTCTTCGGTCCCCATTATGGGCCTGTTGGCGGTGTTTATGAGGCGATCGCGGTCCTTCTTGGAAATCTCGGCATCGTCTCCGATGACGACTATAGTCCTGTAATTCTTTCCGGAATCGCGGACGAACAGAAGGTTGATGAACGCCTCCTTCGCCCTCTCGGGATTGTTCACGCCGTACACCAGTACCGGAGCGTCGCCGCTGATGAAGATATCCGGCTCTATGAAATCGCCCTTCCTGACCTCGATCTTCTTACGAAATTCGCATCTGCTGCTCAGCGCCGCTTTCTTGTACGCTTCCTTGATGTCTTCCAGGAACGTGCTCATCACGTTGCTGTGGCTCAGGCGGCGCATGTCAGCCGCCTGGATTATGGCCTGCACCATGGACGAGAGCGCCTCCCCGGCCTCTTCCGCCGAGGCAGCAGACACAGTTATCCTCCCTTCATCCAGGTTCACACGGTTCTGAGACACTATGCCGTCCAGAATGCTTTTCCTGACGGGCGTGAGCTTGAAATCCTCATACGAGAGCCACATCAGCGTGTGCCCCTCGTCCGTCAGCAGGATCTTTCCCTCGCCGTCCTCCTTGAGCACAATATGCAGCTCGTCGCCGTCGTCGAAGTACTTGCCAGTATGGACCAGGTATTCGTTTTGACTGATCTCCTCCAGGTCGAACTGCCTGCATACCGACTTCCTGAAAAGATCTGCGTCTATCATTCAAACTCCTCCAATGTACGGTTGTGTTTGTTGCTTTTAACCCTGATGTGGGCTGCCTTCATGAAAGCATCCAACGCGCCTTTCAGGTCGGCGTAGCCACTCGTGGCGACAGCGTATCCGTCGGGATGCGTCGTTTCCATCTGGTATCTTTCCGTGAGTTTATGAATATGAGGGCCGTCAATGGTTTCCCCCTCAATCCTGTTCTTGTGGCGGCCGTGGTTGCCGTTAAATCTCAGGACGGGCACCTCCCGTCTCCCCCGGCCTTCATACACCAGTATAATGGAGAAATTATCCGGACGATCCGTGTTCTGCCTTATCATCACGAAGAACCCGTACTCCCCGCACTCGAGTTTGTACCTCTTCAGTCTGAATCTGCCGTCTTCCGACAACTGCAGCTGGGACAGATCGATTGCCCTCTCGATAAACTTCGGCGCGGAAATCATCCTTTCCACTTCCGAGTCCGAAATCACCGTTACTGAGTCCATTTCCCGTCGACTGGCACGAATACATGCATGTTTAAATACTGTCTTGATAAGTAATTAACTTTACAAGGCGAGGTCGTCGAAGAAGATGAGCAGATAAGAAGCGGATTCCTTACGGTGATTGCCGTGACCAAAAGGAATCCGGAAAAAGAGAGCAGAACGCCCCATAAACATTGAAGAAGAGAGGCAGAGCAAGCGTTATAAGGCGGCGGAAGATAGTCCTTATGTCCGGCTCGGAAGTTTCCGGGCCCGCAGCCAACAAGATACTCCGCGTCAACGGCTTCGATCCCGCGGTGAAACGTAAGGGAAAACACGTCAAGAGGTCCGCGATGGCGTCCCCTCTTGTCCCTGGGATGTGCCTCCGGCTCACAGCATGCGGATCCATGAGATTCTGGGCAGGGCATCATACCTTCCCATAAGATACTCCTTCCTGACGTCGGTGCTTTTCCGGACCCCTTTGATATCAGATAAGGAATAGATGTCGCAGGCACCGGTGTCGCGGCACTTGCTGGTAAGCCAGATCTGGTCCCTCCTGAATACTTCCTCGATGTCCATTAGGCACAGGTCGTGGGTGTTCACTATGAGCTGCGCCCCGTTGTCGTTGGAGGAGTAGTTGAACAGCCCCACTATCCATCTGTTCAGGAGCGGATGCAGGTTAACCCCGAACTCGTCGATGATCAGCGTGCGCCCCTCCTTCAGGGCCTTGGCGACAGGACCCATGAGCGAGAACATCTCGACAGTACCCGCCGACTCGATATCCAGCGGAAACGAAAGCATCCTCTGATCCACATCGGCGCCCTTGAAGCTGTGGATGAGCTGAATCTCGGCGTATGTGCCCGGCCTGATCCCGGTCCCGATGTCTTCGGCATTGCGTCCGGGAATGACGCGCTCCTCGCCTGTGAACCCTGTGACCAGATCGGCCGCGTCCAGCCCCGACCTCATCATCTCCTTCACCTCCGGATCGCGCATGGCGTACCTGTACGACTCCTGCACGAACAGGTCGGCTGACTGGTACACGATCATGATGCCCATGATCTCCTGAAGCACCGCGTTGCAGACGGGATAGTTGAACCCCGGGGCTATATTGAGATAGGCGGTGGCCCCTGTCAGTCTCCCTCTGACTACGGGATCCATCATCTCCTTCCCGGCCCCCCTTACGAACACCGGCTCGTACTTCCTTCCAGTCTTCTTGTAAAGCGACTCGGACACTATCCCGCCGGAGCGGTACGATATGCTGTAAGCATAGACAATACCGTCCTTCAGTATCCTTATCGAGAGTTCCACCGGAGCATCCAGACAATCCTTCGACAGCCTGAAAGGGATGTACTCCGGCATTGGTCCCTCCGGACGGGCGGATCCTACTATGATCTTGAGACTCCGGATCGCTTTGACGATGTACGACTTTCCGGAAGAGTTGGGGCCGAACACGGCGGATGCCTTCAGCAGCCCGGAGCCTGCTCCCTCGATTCTCAGAACCCCCGACTCGTCGTCCTTGAGCGGCGATGCGACCATGCTGAATGTTTTCCTGTCGCGGAACGGCCCGTAGTTCTATACAGACAGGTCTACGAGCATGATTAATAAATATATGTTTTTTTATTTGAAAGTTTTTTTCAATTATAAATTACTATATTTAAAGTATTCTGTTATTACATTTATAATTCAGGCTCCGCAAGCCTTAACGGCCGCCCTCCGGCGAATTGTCCGCCGGTTCTCTTTACGTCTATCGGCGGTATTCACAGATCCGGCAAAGGTTCCTTTCCCAGCAGCATGTCCAATCCTACCAGAAGGATACCGTTCTCTTCGGAATAATCGATCAGGTCCTGGGTGAAGCCGGAAGGAGATATGATCATCCGTCTCGTATAGCGCTTTGTTTTGAGACAGCCGATGGAGGAATCCAGCTCGTTCAGCGCTTCGAATCCGACGGGATTGTTCCTGAATCTGCACTCGGCAGCCAGATTGACGAGGTTGCTGCCGACCATAATCTCCGCCGCGATATCGATGTCGCAGCTGATCGTACACGGTTTTCCGCTGTCATTGAACACAGCATTTCCGAATTCATCCGTCTCTGTCCTTGAACCCCACCATTTGCCGATCGCTCTCACGGGATACGATTTGCATAACAGATCCATGCAGTAGAACTCGAACATGAATCCGCGCGATGCGGATATCAGCGCGCTGAGCGCTTTGTACTTCTCTGTGACATTCGCATTGTAGATCACATCATTCCTTTTGACCAGGAAACTGAAAGAAAGCATATTGTCGGATATGCTGTATTGCACAGGAATCTTCGGCGCGCCCCACATCGGATTGTTCTCACGGACCATATCCAGCACCTTGAGCCTTTCCATATATTGCGAACAGATGTTGCGATCGATCCCCGTCCGGCTTGATATAGTTTTGATCGTCGCGCTCCTTCCCGTCATAGAATCCAATATGGCTATGATCTCTTCGGCGTTGTCTAATTCTCTTTTGATCATATCCTCGCCCTCGTTCCTGAAAGGAGAGCGGGGACCCAGTATCATCTTCTCGACATAGTCTTGAAAATCATCAAAGTCCGGCACAGCGTAATAAAGCGGCGTTCCGCCTATTGCCATGTATAACTTGAGCTGATCCAGATCCGGCAGCTCCGGATGGAATCCCGTGCATTCCTGTATCGGCATCGCACGCAGCCACAGGGATCTGGTGCGTCCGTACAGCGGGCGGGAATAATCCGTCGTCTCATACACCATCGTTTTTATCGACGACCCCGAGATTATCAGTTTGGAATCGCCAAGCTGCATATCAACGAAGTACTGGGTGAGAGCTGCGAACGATTCATCGCACTTCGCCATATAAGGGAACTCGTCGAAGACCACGACGACCTTTCTTCCTTTGATGTATTCTGCCAGGTCCCACATGAAATCCATCGCGGATTCGTACGCTTTGGGAGCCTTGGTAACATAACTCATCGCGAGGCTCATCAATTGGAGATTTTTCTGCAGAGTGGAATCTATGAATTCTATCTTCAGGTTCTCTTTGTTCTCTATAAATTTATCGATCAGAGTCGATTTGCCTATTTGTCTGCGGCCTATGATCGCATAAGATTTGAGAAGAGGATGTCAAAAAATTCTTCCAGCGTCGATAGTTCCCCGGCCCTTCCGATGAAATTCTCCATGAGATGATGAGGAATTGCGTCTATATATGGTGAATGATACTTGCTAAAAAATTCTGCAAATGTTTACACTTGCTATAAATTTCAGCAAGTATTGATTTTATTACTGATAAATCCGCATAGCCCGGAGCTTCCCCGATCCAAGACATATCACGCGCCGGGATTCACTTTGATGTAGAACTCGGAGACGTCCCAGTCGTCGTCCTCCCTCTGCCTCTCGGTCTCCAGGCTCACCCCGAGCGCCTGGGCGGTCTCCCGCATCACGCGCATGGCCGCTTCCGATCCCTCGAACTCCTCCACCTTGGCGCCGGTGCTGCAGATCTTCCCCTTGAAAGATCCTATAACCCTGGTTCCGCTGAACACCGCCGCCCTGGATGTGACGACCTCGTTCTTCAGGAGGCTGCGAAGATAGATGTGCAAATTATCCTGGGTGTTCAGAACGAATTTGTCCGTGAACAGCTCGGGGCGCTTCCCGGCGTCCTCCGCGACCATCCACCTGAGGACCGGATCGTCCCTCAGGAAGAACCCTTTTTTGAGGAATCCTTCCTCCTCCAGCTCCTTCAGCACTCTCCTCACGGACGCCATCCTGACGCACAGGAATGAAGACAATTCCTCAGCGGAGAACACCCCGAAGGAGGAGAAATGCATTTTTGCGATCTGCTTCGCCGCTTCTATGAACGAAACGCCCGCCGGCTTCACCACGCTGTACATGGACTTGTCGTCCTGATAGAGGACGGAAGCTTTGGACAGGACCGACAGAGCCTCGGCAGTGGCCGCTTGGGAATAGGGAGAGTGATCAACCAGCTCTTTTTTGGAGACCGGCTGCCTCGACTCTATCAGCTTCAGAATCTCCAGAACGGTTCCCTCCGGAACATAATTCTTCTCCGCGCGGTAAAGGCTGGAATTCCTCAGGGTGGTGTACCCCTGGTACGGAGGGGAAAGAATCATCTTCACCGCGTATCCCCGTTCCATCTGCCTCTTCATGGACGTGACGTCGCTCACTCTGAGGCACAGCTCCTGATCCCCGCGGATGTATCCTCTCTCTTTCAGAGCTTCGGAGACGGTCATGAACCGGCTGCTTCTGGATATCCTCTGCTTTTTGAAAATGTACCCGAGCATGTCCTGGAGGGTCATCGTCCACGGGAGGAAATCCCCCTTGGCGTAGAATCCGTTGACGGCCTTGTATCCGCAGCTCTCCATAACTCCGGCGATTTCATCGTCCAGAGACGCGGCGTCGGTTCCCAGGACCTCCCTGATGCGGACGACTTCTATTCCTTTCATCCTGAAGAATCCCATCATCCTGTCTATGGCGGCCAGAGCCTCCGGCAGAAGCTCCGGGGAGTTCAGATCCATGGCGCGTATCTCTGCGCACCCGGACATCTCCCACAGCTCCAGCGCGCCGCAGATCTCGTTTCCTCTCACCAGAGGGTAAATCCACCTGTCGCCGTAGCGGGAGGCTATCTCCGCCCACTTGGAAGCTATATCAGGATCGTAGAGGGTTACAACCCGGATGGTCTGATCCGCGGGGGGAGCGCTCTCCAGTAAAGGAATTTCATCGCTCATGATCAGCATCTGGGTCTGTCCTTCCCCGACCGAGATCGTCTCCGCTCCTATTCCTCTGGCGAGAGCCTCGATTTCATCAATAGGGAGATCCACAAGGAACCTGAGCGCGGACGCAGGCAGGGGGCCGTAGGCTCTCAGAGCCCTCTCCAGCAGCTCCGTCACCGCATTCTCCCCGGGATCCGAGGGCTCGTACACGGAATATGTGTTTTCAGTCCCCCAGTCCTCCTTCTCGTCGAAGCTGCGGATCACCAGCAGCGACCGGTCCAAACGGGAGATCGCGTCTTTCAGAAGATCTTTATCCATGCCGGTTTCGGAGACCAGCTGCCTCATCGTCGCGGATCCCAGACCCTCGATGGTGCTCAGGACCTTCCGGTCCCCGGGCTGGATGTCCACGCGCCTGAGGGCGGCGTACTTGTCTCCCTCCTCCCTGAGAACGTATCTCACCTTACCCCTGACGAATCTCCCCAGCAGAAGCTCCCCGCTCTCCCGGAGAGCGTACCATTCGGAGAGGGTGAAAGACGGCACTCTGTTGTAAACGTCCAGCTCGTTCCCCGCGGACCCGTAGAAATCGAAATACCCGCGGATGCTGCCGAACTCCCTTCCCTTGGATAACCTGTACCTCTCCGCAGTCTCGTAATCGTAGACGTTGCTCTTGCCGGAGCGCAGCCTCATATGGTCGAGCCGGAGCATGTACTGGTCGCTCTCCGAGATGAGGAAGCGCCCTCTGGAGACTTCCTCGTTGGCTTCGAGAGAATCAAGAGAAGTCTGGACGTCCTCCTCCGTCATGGACAGGGCGAAAGCCGTCTCCTGGACGGTCGCCGGCGCGAAGCATTCCAGATACCTGAGGATGATGCGGTCCGCGGCGTCCCTGCGATCTATCTCCGGATAATTCACGGATTCGAAAGTCCATTTTCCGCGCCCGTCCACGTAGGAGCGCCTGACCAGATACATGGACTCCAGCTTTCTCAAAGATCTGAGAACGGCGTCCTCGCTGGCCTCCAGCTTCTCCGCTATCTCCTGCAGAGATGCGCCATTTCCGCAAAGATCCAGAACATCCTCGTCGATTCCGGTGAATTTGCGATCCTTCCTGGTGGCGGCGGCGTAGTACGGTGCCTCGGATGATACCATGATATGAACGTCGTCCATGTAGACCGTGGTAATCTCGCCGTCATCCAGCAGCTCCCTCACCCATCCGTCTACGGTTTTCTTGTCCTCGTCCGTATAGGAATAAATGTTCCTTCCCCTCTCGCGGATTGCCTGAAGGGGACCGGTCTGCATCAGAAGCTTCGGAATATCCTGCTTCGAGGAAATGCGTACAGCCTTCTGCGCATAGTACGGGATTATCTGATCCTCGGTGAACTCGAACTCGCTCACAGAATCCCCTAACGCCCTGTACAGGACTTTTCTGTGCAGTTCTCTGAGCAGGGCGGAGCGGTCCTCCATCAGAACTATGTCGGAGAATCCGGAGAGGATGGCGGAATGGGCGAACGGGGAGGGGGTTCCGCTGTAGCTTATCAGCCTGAGGCCGGTCTCCCCGGAGTCCAGAAGATTCAGGACGTGCTCCGCGTTCTTTATGTCCATGTCGTCCTCCATAACCTCCCTGTAAGTCTCCTCTATAACCGGGACGTCCTCCATGTTCCCGAGCATATCCAGCAGGTAGGCGGATCTTATCTGCTGCCTGTTGACCGATATCGGCCTTCCCATGTAGTTTCTTAAAATCATGAAGCTGCGGGCGGCGGTGTGCCTGAACCTCAGCTTGAAGATCTCCGAATCCTTCAGCGATTTTCTTAGAATCTGGCGGAGTTCGGATGATGAAATCATGCCGGGAATGCGGCTCAGATCGAACCTTCTGGGACAGCCGATCATGAAGCTGTCGTCGGAGATCGTGACGGAAACGTTGGCACCGACCATGGCGGTCATCCTGTAGGCGTAAGCCCTCGACAGGGCGTCGTTCACCCTGCGCCCGAAGGGGAAATGGAACACCAGCTTCTGGTTTCCCGAAGGATCTATATATTCCTCTACGGCTAGGCAGTCGCTGTCCGGAATGAATCCCGCGACGGCCTCCTGCTCCCTGAAATAGGAAAGAATAGAACGCGCCGATCCGGTGTTGACGTCGAAATCCTCCGAGAGCCTGCGGACGGCCTCGCCGTCTTCCAGCCTGATAATAGAAGACATCTCCTTCCTGAAGCGGGCGATATCCATAGACAAATCGAAGCTTCTGGGAAGCATCTCCCCCGCCCAGGAAGGGACGGTGGGCTTCCTTCCGTTGGCCTCCTTGACGTAGGCGGTCATCCCCTTGGAGCGGACGAACTCGAAGGAGCGTCCTCCCAGTACAAAAACGTCCCTGGGCGAAAGTCTTTCAACGAACTTCTCGGAGAGTTCTCCCGCCACGGAGCCGTGGTTGGTGATGACTCTGTAGTTGGCCTCCTCCGGGATGGTTCCGAGATTCATGAAATAGATCATGCGGGAGCCTTTCTTCTTCCCGAACTGCTTCTCCACCTCGTCGTACCATATCTTGGAATAGACGCCCTCGAAGCTGTCCTTGCTCCCCAGATACCTGAGGACGCTGTCGAAATCTTCTCTGGGAAGAGATCTGTAGCAGTAGGCTCCGCGGACGAGATCGTAAGCCTCGTCGGTGTCCCATCTCTTGTCCAGGCTCATCCCGACCACGGTCTGGGAGAGAACGTCGAGACAGTTCTCCGGGATCCCGACCCTGTCAACATCGCTGCGGTGGGCCGCGCGGCACATGACTGCGCATTCCACCAGATCGTCGGGATCGAATACGAGGAGACGGCCTTTGGCGACTTTCCCGAAACTGTGCCCGCTCCTTCCGATCCTCTGGAGGCCCTTGGCGACGGATTTGGGGGAGCCTATCTGGCACACCAGATCCACCGATCCTATGTCTATTCCCAGCTCGAGAGACGTGGAGGATACGACGCACTTTATCTCGCCCCTCTTGAGGCGCTCCTCCACGTCCAGGCGGATATCCTTGCCGAGGGAGCTGTGATGGACTTCTATATTCTCCAGGCCCCTCTCCTTCAGCTTGTAGACGACGCTCTCCGCTCCGGAACGGGTGTTGGTAAAAACGAGAGTAGTATCGTGGGCGTCTATCAGCTCTTTCAGAGTATCGTACATCATCGAGTTGACGATGTCCGAGGAGAGAGCGGTCATGTCGTTCGCGGGACAGATGACTTTCAGATCCAGCTCTTTCTTTGAACCGGATTCTATGAGAACCGCGTCGCGCACGGAGCCGTCCGGATTGCAGCCGACTAGATACCCGGCTATGGCCTCGATGGGGGCCAGCGTGGCGGACAATCCTATGCGGGTGAAATCGGACTCGCAGTGCTTCCTCAGGCGCTCCAGAGTAAGAGATAAAAAAGCTCCCCTCTTGGAGTCGCATATGTCGTGGATCTCGTCGAGAATGATCCATTCCACTTTCTTGAAGGATTCTTTGAACTTGGGGGCGGCGAGGATCAGGGCGAGGCTCTCCGGGGTGGTGATGAGAATATGGGGAGGATGGCGGACCATCTTCTGCCTGTCGTTCTGGGTAGTGTCTCCGGATCTCACCGCGACGCGGATTCCCGGAATGTTCATCCCCTTTCTGGCGGCGACTTCGCGCATCTCCTCGAGGGGGGTGTTGAGGTTGCGGTTGACGTCGTTGGCCAGAGCCTTCAGGGGGGAGATGTAGATGCAGTATACCCTCTCCTCGAGAATTCCCTCCCGGGCGTAGCGGGTAAGCTCGTTTATGATGCTGGTGAACGCGGTGAGGGTTTTTCCGGAACCTGTGGGAGAAGATACCAGAACGTTTCTGCGCTGATGTATGACCGGAATAGCTTTGGACTGGGGAATGGTGAGATCCGTGAACTTCTCGTTGAACCACTCCGAGATGAGCGGCTCCATCATACCCATAACCTCGTCCTTTGTGTATGCCTTGTCTACCCTCTCTATCATCAGACCACAATCGCCTATCCCATGATGAGAACCAATATAAACGTTTTTGAAAAACGGCCGGCGGGAATCTGGCTTCCGGAAGGGCGCCGGGATCGGAGAGGATTACGGAATTGAAAAGCGGACGGAAAGGGAATACGGAAGTTTAAGAATGGTCACATCTGCGCACGGGGAAAACTGATGATAAAGGGAGCGAAGAGAATAGATCCTGAATCATCTTGCGCGGGTTTCCAAAAAAGCCGATGGGATGAAGACACGGAATATCATTGTAAAAGGGGGCAAAATGCCCCTTAAAGCTTTTAAGCAGGCAGGATGAACCGATCAGAGCCCGAACTTCGAACGGTCGTATTCGGAGAGGGAGCCGATCTTCCTGAGAAGGCGGGACCTCTGCATGGAACGCCTCTCGGGATCGACGTAGGTAACCTTGTCGAGGCCGGCATCGAAGCAGTCCTCGATGACTCCGCGGGAACGGATCTGGCTGGGCTGAGAGGTGCATTTGAGATACGTCACGGTATCTCCGACGCATTCCAGAACGAGAATCGGGCGATCCTTAATGCCGTCCAGCATCGTAACCCACCAGATATCGCCAGGGTTCGGCTTGCATCTCATGGGCTTAGATACCGCGTTCACGCTCTTGCAGTATTTCTTCGTGTAATCGGTCATGACGAGCCCCCGTAGATGCGCCGCTTGCACTCGGGGCACACATAACCTCTCGTGAAGAGGCAGTACAGGAGATAGATCAGCAGGTAACCCGTGGGAATAGACAGAAGCAGCCACAGCATTCTGACTTTTCCTGCATACACTTCCATCCTGCAGTACGGACAGAATATGACTTTCCCCATCGCTCGTCCTCCTCGTCGTCGCAGCAAAGGATGAAACCCCTGGAGGACCAGTAGGCGGGGTTGTTCGGATTCATCTGGTTGGAGCGGTTGTCGTTCTCCGCCTTCGTGTGCTGGCTTGTGCGATACTTTTTCATTCTCTGTCTCCCGGCATTTCTGCCGAAACCGGATTATCACGATGGAACCTAATAAACCTGGGAGTATTGGAAAATAAGAAAGATTAGATTCCGATTCTGCTCCCCGGTTTATACACGGTAACGGATGGAGAAACATGAGCGGGAATGTTCGCAAGCGTTATAACCAGCCTTCGGATGCGGAATGCTTCATCCTCAGGCAGTTCCTTGACAGAATATACACGGACCGTGATGCCAAGAACAGATACAATCCCTTCAGAATGCCTTTCACAGCGCAGGATGAAAGCTTTCGCCTGCCGCATGTATGGACCAATACGCCGAAAGAGCTTCACGAGCAGTACGAGCGCGAGTGCCCTGCCGGAAAAGGATTCGGAAAATGCACCGAGAGCAACATCCGCAAGATACTGAAGAAACTGGAAGACGAGGGCATAATCCGTAAAACGGAGAGCAACGAGAGCGTCTATGCCGAGTTGAAGTACTATCCTGTCGAGACGCCGGAAGGATATCTGTCGCTGATAAGATATGTCCGGGAGGACTATCGCCGCGGATTCTATCCGAACAAAAGGTTCGGACTGGATCCTCTGTACAGCAGGTACTCCGACATGGTCCTCGACCGCCAGTTCATCCTTGAGAGCCTGCGGAAAAAGGCTAAGTGCATCCGCATCCTGAAAGACGGGAGGCTGATAGACCTGCCTCTCCTCGGACGCTACAAGAGGAATTTCGAGCTCGGACCCCGGATCGGGGAGATGATGAGAACTCTCGAAGAAGTCAGAAGAATAATAGCCGACGAATCGGAGACTGATTACAAGAACGTCATGAACCTGCTTCTGGACACGGACGAGCCGCTCCCGGAGAACTGTGACGAAGGATACTACAGGCTGACTCCTGAGAAGAGGAAGAGCAACCTCGTTTACCTGGACAGGCTGAGCGGGGGGCTGGGCGAGGCCCGGAAGCATCTTGAATCCCAGCGCAAGCTCCTGGATGACGGAAGGCATGCAGACAATACCGAAGTCAGAGGAAAGAGAGACATCCTCGTGATGAGAAGGTTCTCCGACAGGAACACAAAGGACTATGCCGAGCATTTGAACAGCATGTCGCCCAAACATCAGCACATATTAGCCCTCGACACAGAGATCAGCGGACTCCATTGGTACGGCCAGGAGGCGACCTGGATCGATCCTGTCCTCACGGAGAAGGAGAAAGCAGATCTCATGATGATCGACAAAGAGATCGCGGACGAGTACACTGTGTGGCTGAACGACAGGATAGTGATGCCGCTGCTGTGTCTGGCACAATTCTCCCCGTCGGCGCTGATAAACATAGCCTTCCCGGAAAACTGCAGCAAAGAGGACGGAATCTACGAGTTCAGCGACAAATGGAATCATCGTCCCGATGCAATCAGAATCGCAGGAACCGTCCCGGACGATATTCTTGAGTTTGAAAGAGGCCCCAAGGCTTTCAACGACTGCCTGGGCGTACTGTGCAAATACGCCATCGGAGACTATCTGACGGGAAATATCCGCATTCGCGGCCGGTATAGGCACGATGAGATGACGAAGACGCAGATGATGACGTTCGGATACAGCGGAGTCATAACGGCAGAGGAATCGGAAAATTATGCAGTCCCCGCTCTCTTCACTTTCAAAGCGTTCAGGGACTACACGATATCGATAATGTTCAGCGAGAGCCCCGGCTATAACATTATGCAGGATTTGATAGGCCCGCCGGACGGCCATCCCAGACCGGCGGTGTTCGACTGGTGCCCCGCGGTTGCAGAATGCGAATGCCGCGTAAACTCGCCGTCCGCATGGATGCTGGAAATACACAGTTACATTATGAACGCTGTCTGCGAGAAAGACTTCTGCATCCACAGCCTGATCCGCCAGGCGCTGATGAGGGGAACGCTGTGAAAACTGCGGCCGCCACATCAAGGTTTCTTTTTCAATGTCTCCTCGGCTGTTCGTTGCCGAAGACAGGATGACGCTTCCCTCTGGAGGAATGGCCTACCTGCAGTCTGAAACAGGCAGGCGGCAGGCTTTTTTCAGAGGAAGGTCAGTACGTCCTGGGGACCCTCTTCATCCTGCTGTTGCAATACGGGCAGAATTTGAAATTTCTGATGATTATTCCGTTTTTCATCTCTATGTCGGCGTAGTAAGTGTCGTATTGAACCCCGGCCGTGCAGATGTAGTTCTCCGAGAATTCCTTGCAGCAAGCCGACTCGAATCCGGCGGAGGATCTGGTCAGGACTCCGGTAACGTTCCTGAGACGCTCCCTCTCCAGGTCATGGAGCTTGGAGGACATGTCGCGAATCCTGTGGGCGAGTTTCAAATCAAGGGGATGCTTCTTTTCCGAGTAATTGCGGAGAGACATGTACATCGACAGGGAGTCCTCCGGATCGTAGTAATACCTGTTGTACTGTTCCTTCATCTCAAAGAACTCGTCATCGGACGAGATCTCCTTCACATCCCCGGGATGCATCAGGGTGAGTCCGCAGCCACAGAAAGGACACTCTTCAATCTCCCTTTGGGACTCCTCCTGGCCGTCTCCGCGGATGATGACCTTCGGATCGGATTCGCTCCATCTGGAGCCGCTGAGGGCACCCCTCAGCTGAGAGCAGCATGTCGACTCGACCCCTCTGGGGGATATAAGGAGCTTGCGACGGGGATTGCTGGCATCGTAGTCGATGCGCTGGAATTCGTTCAATCCGCTGACGGAGAATGCTGAGAACACGCGGTCAAAGACACATGTCAGAAGGATCTTGGCGGAGAAGAAAGACTGCGGTACGCCGTCTCCCTTCTCGTAGCGATCCGCCAGTTCCAGACACCCCTCGACGGAGAGCTCGGATGCATCCCATTCGAGATTACTGCGGGTGTCGTGCGGCGAGCGGCTCAGTATCATGTCGTAATCGTCCTGGAGGCTGAAGCCTGTGGGGTCCGCAACGTATTCGTCCGGATCCACACGTTCGGTGAAGTCCTTTATAATCCTCTTGTAGTCGGGATGCGAGTTGATGTAATGGCCGGTGTCTCCGAGGATGTGGAGCTCCACGTCAGGGATCATCGAAGCGTACCTCCTGACGTCCTCAGTCTTATGGATGTCGTTGTCGCCTGAAATGTACAGGACCGGGATGTCGAGGCTCTTCAGCACGTCTTCAACCGATACCTCCTTGAGGCAACCCTCGCCGGCCTCCTGATCGCTACCCAGCATCTGATGGATGACTTTGTCCACGGGCTGAAACGCGCAGTCGCACGATTCCTCGCTGTTATGCCTCCCATACTCCTCCTTGTGGAAGGCCCTATAGGCGAGCGCATACGTTTCACCGAAAAACCTCTCCTTTTCTGCCCTGCGGATCTCGTTCCTGATCGGCTCCGGGAGAGAATCGATCACCTCTTCGGATTGACGTTCTGATTCTTTCCAATTAATGCACGGGGAGGCCAGAATGAGAGCCTTTATGTTCTCCGTCCCGTACTTGCGGATGTAGAGGCATGCGAGCATCCCTCCCCACGAGGCGCCCATGAGTATTATCGGGCCGGACCTGGACAGGTTCTCAATGACCTGGCGCAGCTGCTCCACGAAGAGGTCCGGGTCATACCTCTCCTTCTTATCGGATTCGCCGCAGCCGAACTGATCGTAGGTGAAAATGAAGCCGCCGTAGTCCAGCTCGTCGACGACAAAAGGGTCCGGGGATCCGGGGCCGCCGTGCAGGCACAGCAGTATTGCGGAGTGGGTGCCCTTGCACCTCTGGTTGGTATATATCATCGTCCTGCCCATATCAGTATCGAAAATTTGGCGATTCATAGGAAATTGGCCTCATTGTAAAAAAATATATAAATGCACCGTTCGGAACCAGACTTTATGCCATGCCGGGACTGAGCCTGACAACCGTCATACCCACGATGAGGGGAGCCTCGGACATAGCGAGAAAGTTCGAGAACTTCAGTCCTGAAATATCTTACGCAGATTCTTCGGGAAACCAAAGGAGAGGAGGACAAAGAAATCGAATATGATCCGAGCAGGTGCTCAATATTCGGCGCATCGGATAGAATACCTGTTGTACTGTCCCTTCGTCTTAAGGAACTCGTCATCGGCGAGATCTCCTTCACATCCCTGGAGTACATCATGGCGAACCTGCAGCCACAGAAGGGACGCTCTTCAATCTCCCTTTAGAACTCCTCTTGGCCATCTCCCTTCTCGTAACGATTCGCCACCCGGCTCATGGGTCAGTCCCCTTTATATAAACGGGTTGACTTGATGTATTCAAGAAGATTTTGATAATCTGGTTCTTTTTTATCACATTTTTTACATATTTTCTGTACAGCTTTAGCAAGATTTTGAACTTCGACTATATTCATATCAAAATTCAAATGAGGAATCACTTTCTGATTATCCAACGGTGGATGCACGTCTTCGTATCTATCTGTAAACATGGGGTACGAATCAGTTTTAACAACCCATCCGGCACCTGCTTCAAGCACAGTGTTCCACTTTTTATCAAAAGAATCGTCAACGATGTATATTACACAAAGATTGTTGCGTTTTAAAGTATTGACAAAAAATTCCCTAAGGTATTCATACAAATTCTCGTAAGGATCAGGACGAGATTCGATGTTATCAGAAGAAGTATAAATTATCTCGTCACTGGTAAAACCTGAAAAAAGTAGTATCTTTTCTAAGACGTCAACAACATCCTTCATCTTCGACGAGTGACTTAGCATTATCTTCTTGTTAGTATCGTTAGTGATATCTTTTAGTTCAATGGCTTCTTCCAATTTTTTCTTGAGTCCTTGAATATCTTCAGATTTGGTTGCTCTAACAATTATAGGATCATTGATAATATTAGAAATTGCCTTATCCATCTTTTGTTTATTTTCTTTTCTTTCAATTTCTTTTTGATATTCCATTTTTTTCTTTTTTACAGTTGTGGCGCTTTCTTTTAAATTTATTATGGGTTTCAACGCTTTCTCACGAATCAATGACAAAGTAGTGATATAACGAAGATCATCCTCTTTGTAACCTTGTCTGTTACTGGCAGAAATATCCGGAAGCTCACTATCCTCCAATAAATCAACAAAAAACTGTCCGACCACATATGATTCAAAAGTACGATTAGTAGCTATCTCGGGAATAATGTCTATACGACCGAGTTTCCCATGAGAGATTAAAGATACGTAATTAAATGGAAAATCTTTCTCTTTTTTACGTTCAGGTAAACTAGCATATGTGCATATCCAGCCTTTAATAACCAGATTGTATTTCTTTATATGTCCCTTAGAATTAGTCAATTCAAGTGGCTC
>JAEEKU010000083.1 GCA_016282555.1 Methanomassiliicoccaceae archaeon | reverse complement strand
GCATGGCCAACAGGCACGGCCTGATAACCGGCGCCAGCGGAACCGGGAAAACCGTAACCATGAGAGTTCTGGCCGAATCTTTCAGCGATGCCGGCGTTCCCGTATTCTTCAGCGACATGAAGGGAGACGTGGGCGGAGTCTGCAACCCCGGAGAGGACACGGCGAAGATGCGCGGCCGCGCGGAGAAACTCGGAGCGGAGAATTTCGAATTCAAAGGCTTCCCGACCGTTTTCTGGGACGTGTACGGGGAGTGCGGGCATCCGGTGAGAACCACAGTCTCGTCGCTGGGAGCGTCGCTTCTCTCCCGCCTTCTGGACCTCACTTCCGTCCAGAGCGACGTTCTGGCGATGGTGTTCAGGCTTTGCAAAGACAAAGGCTGGGATCTGATAGATTCCAAAGATCTCGTTTCGGTGCTGCAGTACGTTTCCAAAAACCGCGCGGATTACACCGCGGAATACGGGAACATGTCCGCGCAGACCCTGGGAGCTATCCAGAGATCCGTGCGCACCCTTGAGGACGAGGGAGGTGACTTCTTCTTCGGAGAGCCGGCACTGGATATATTCGACTGGATAAGAACCGGCGAAAACGGAAAGGGCGTTCTGAACGTCCTTAATTCGATGAAGCTCTCCAGAAGCCCGAAGCTCTACAGCACGTTCATGATGTGGCTTATCCAGGAGCTGTTCGAGAGGCTCCCGGAAGCCGGAGACCCGGAGAAACCGAAGCTGGTGTTCTTCTTCGACGAGGCCCACATGCTGTTCTCCGACGCTCCCAAGCCGGTGATACAGAATATAGAGCAGATGGTGAAGCTCATAAGATCCAAGGGAGTCGGCATATACTTCGTGTCGCAGAGCCCCTCGGACATCCCCGACAGCGTCCTGGCGCAGCTCAGCAACCGCGTCCAGCATGCTCTCCGCGCCTACACTCCGGCGGAGCAGAAATCCGTAAGAGCGGCCGCATCATCGTTCCGCGTGAACGAGAAATTCAAGACGGAGATCGCCATCACCGAACTGGGCGTCGGCGAGGCGCTGGTCTCCTGCCTGGACGAGAAGGGGATCCCGTCGATCGTCGAAAGGGCTTTCATCCTTCCTCCCCAGAGCAGCCTCTCCCCCCTGAGCGATGCGGAGTACCAGAATATCATCAAATCATCGGTTTACGAGCCCAAATACAGAGAGCGCATCGAGAGGCAGTCGGCGTTCGAAACGATACAGAAGCTTAACGAAGACCAGCAGAAGGAAGAGGCGAAAGCCGCCGAAGCGAAAGCTAAAGCCGCTCCCAAATCTTCGGGATCCGCGTCCGCCAGAAGCAGCAAGCAGAAGAGCACGGCGACCAAAGTCGCGGAGAGAGCCGTCAACAGAGCGGCCGCGTCCGCCGGCAGGGAGATAGGAAAAGGAATCCTCAAGAGCCTGTTCAAAAAATAAGTTTGAACCGGGTGCCGCTGCGGCCCGGGAAACGATGCCTGATCGCCGATCCGGAGGATACCGTCCCCGCCGGGACGCGGTTCCTCCCGGCTCCTGTATGAAGTCCCCTTGCGCCGCCGTTCTTCCTCCTGACGATGTATGTCCGATTGAATCTTTCAATTAGTTCCGTACTCTGCCCGTCTGGATACTCGAAACCCCGGGGCACATAGGACTATAGCCGCAGATCAGGCGAGGACAGCCGGGAGTGAGGAGGAAAAATCAAATCGGCGGATTTTTTGCCGAACAGGGTATAGTACTCCCGGCTGGGAACTCATTAATCAGACAATTACGGATAAGGCGGTTACGGCTCCGTCCGCGCGGAACCGGTCCTCCTTTTGCGGATTTTCTGATTAGGGCTGTTCGGCTTGGCTTCCGTATATTCCAGCACTCCCGATGCCCTCAGAACGGAAACCGCGTTTTTCAAAGAGGAAGGAACCGAAACATAGCCCATTTTTTCCGCAAGATCCCTGAGACCGATCTCGCCTTCGGCATCGATGATCGCCAGAACCTCTTTTGTAATCTGCTCCGTTGTCCTCTTCCCGGAAACTTTATCCGCTCCGAGGAACGCTTTATGCACCGGAAGAACAACCGTGAGATAGGTTCTGGCTTCATCGGTCATGAAAACCGCCTCCGGGGATCCGTTCTCCGACATGGATCCGGCTATCGTGATCATCCCCGTATTTTTCACTTCGGCCAGTCCCAGCCTCTCGAGAAAATCGCCGATCCTGCGGTTACGGTAAATTCTGGAACGCATCGATCCGTTCTTTATATCGCTGTCGGGTATGCTCCGGTCCGGCCCCGGAATGCTGGTGACTTCGATGCGATCCAGATAAACGCCCACGGTAACCGGTTCGGGCACGGAATAATCCTTATGAAGAACCGCGTTCACGATTACTTCTCTGACAGCCTCGGCCGGATAGTTGTACGCCGTTTCCGCCTCTATCCGCCCGGGAACTTTTCCTGTATACTTCGTGATTACGTTGGTCTTCAGAAAAGATACGGTATCCGTAATCTGATCGTTCAGAGGTCCGTCGAAGCGCTTAGATATAAGCCGGTTCCCTGCCGATACGGGATAAATCGTAACTTCAACGTATGCCCTGCTGAAAAAATCCGATGGTTTTCTGCTGAAAAACAAAAGCCCGACGTTCAGAGGTTTCATCATTTCCGGTACTTTGCTGCAAATACGGAGATCGGCTGCAAGTTCCTCTGTGGATTTTCCGTCCATGTATTTCAGTGCGGATCTGCTGTTTGTATTCTCGAGATATCTTGAAATAAGAACGCGGTCCAGATCTTCCATGGAGGATCTGTAATTGATTCTGTCATCGTAGGGCGTTGTTTCGGACATTCTGAACAGTTCTTTCTCCTGCATCGGATTTGCCTTTACCGTACTGGACTGCTTTCTTATGAAGAACCCTTTGGCTTTTTCGTTTTTACCGAAAGAAACAGGACACTTATAAGGACGGTCCGGCCCTCCGGGAGCCCATATAACGAAAACTCCTGTCCCTCTGTAATCTTCGTAAGCACAGGAAACTTCGTATCCGGGTTCTATC
This sequence comes from Methanomassiliicoccaceae archaeon, assembly GCA_016282555.1. Taxonomy (GTDB): domain Archaea; phylum Thermoplasmatota; class Thermoplasmata; order Methanomassiliicoccales; family Methanomethylophilaceae; genus Methanoprimaticola. The sequence continues at coordinate 329 of JAEEKU010000083.1, read as the reverse complement.
ATGTTCACAAGATTCAGAAGATCTTTCGCCATTTTGTCCGCTTTGTCCGGCGGAACTCCCGAAGAATCAGGAGACGGCCGCCCGTTATCATCCTTAATCCCGATGATAAGGTATCCTCCGTACAGATTGTCGTAATCGTTTGCAAACGCGCATACGGTGTGGAGAATGCTCTCCGGGTTCCAGCCTTCTTTATACTCAATGCGATGGTTTTCAACCATTTTCGACTCGATAAGAATGCGGACATCCGGAGGAAGAACCATAACCTGTCACCTTAGACTTAGACTTAGACTTAGACTTAGACTTAGACTTAGACTTAGACTTAGACTTAG
>JAEEKU010000082.1 GCA_016282555.1 Methanomassiliicoccaceae archaeon | reverse complement strand
TTTCCCCATCCGCCGGCAGATGAAAAGTTTATCGCAGAGTTTACTGCCGGAATTCGGGTTTTATGAACGGCTGTCCGCATTCAGGACACATCGAGAACGGGCAAAGCGCTGAAATTTCATGTCCGCAAAACGCACATTCCATGATTCCGGGAGAGAAATACGGTGCTTATAAGCGGTTTTGTCTTACGCTTTTTTTGTTTGTTAACGGATTTTATGTTGGATTATTCATTGAAATACGGGAATAATAACCGGTTACAGGATAGTGATTTAAATGGTTTTTAATCCCGGACGGCGGCGGAATGGCTCGGACGGGATGTGCTGGGTCTGGGAAGTCTGTTTCGGTTGAGCATTACTGATGATTTCGTTCTGGCAGGGAACCGGCACGCTCTCATCCGGGTATTCGCGAAGAATGGATTCGGAAAACAGAGAGCAGTTTTCATAACAGGTTATTATTTACTTCAAATCATCAACATATTACCGTTATCCCGGCATTACGTTATAGCGTAAAACTCAAACGTTATAAACCGCGACGTCCGATAGTTTTTCCGATTACGATGATAAAAACAACATCAGGCGGAATGACGGGGAAAGGAGATGAAAAAAAAATTGTAACATCGGCATCTTCCGTTCCTCCGGAAGCGGCGATCACCGCATGGTGCAGGGAGAAAAGGGCTTCTTCCGCCACGGCGAGGCTGTTCTTCGAAATGGCGGACAGGGGCATGCCTCTTTTCGCAGATGATGCGGAAGCCGTTTCCTGGCTTTCGGAACACGGGAAAACGGATCCCGCCGCCGCAACCCTTCTCGGACTGATTTACAGCGAAGGGCTGGGGGCCGGCAAATCGTACGAGAAGGCGCTCAGTCTGTACAGATCTGCAGCCGATCAGGAGTTTGTTCCGGCGCAGTTCGTTCTTGGATGTATGTACGATAAAGGCAGAGGAGTGCCCCAGTCAGATTCAGAAGCGGTGAAATGGTACAGGCTGGCCGCGGAGCAGGGATATGCCTTCGCCCAGAATAATCTCGGATGGATGTATGAAAACGGCAAAGGCGTGCCTCAGTCAGATTCGGAAGCGGCGAAGTGGTACAGGCTGGCCGCGGAGCAGGGAGACGCGGAGGCACAGGGCAATCTCGGATGGATGTATAAAAACGGCAGAGGCGTTCCTCAGTCCGATTCCGAAGCGGTCAGATGGTTCAGAGCGGCAGCGGAGCAGGGAGATTCCAGAGGCCAGAATAATCTAGGGTGCATGTATCTTTACGGCACCGGGGTTCCTCAGTCCGATTCCGAAGCGGCGAAATGGTACAGGCTGGCCGCGGAGCAGGGAGATTCCAGGAGCCAGAACAATCTCGGCGACATGTATTTTAGCGGAAGAGGGGTTCCGCGGTCCGATTCAGAAGCGGCGAAGTGGTACAGGCTGGCCGCGGAGCAGGGAGATGCCGACGCCCAGTGCAGGCTCGGCAACATGTATTTTTACGGCGTAGGCGTGCAGAAATCATACGCGGATGCTCTCGTGTGGTTTTCCAGAGCTGCCGATCAGGGACACGCATTCGCGCTGTATTCCCTGGGCTGCATGTACGAGGACGGAGAGGGAGTCGGCGCATCGGTTTCCAAAGCCAGGGAATTCTATCAGAAAGCGTCCGCATTGGATCCGGAACTCGCTAAAGAAGCTCTGGAAAGGATCTGATCCTAATCGGAACCGGGATTCTTCCTGCGTTTGTTTAACCAAAAAAGATGCGCGGCCGGATCCCGGTTCCGGAAAAACGTTATCATCGCCGGCTTCCGATGTCTCACGGTATGCCGCCGTTTACACAAAGGCGTCCTTCTGAGGACCGTGTTCCGGCAGAGACTTATTCTGCCGGATGAAAAAGCGGACTGGTAATGTCTTAGAAGGAGACGGAAGCAACGATCGTCGGTTTCTATGATGCGTCGAAATGATTGATACAGCCGGGAACGGCGTTAATAAGTCTGACGTTCGCATTATCAACACTGTTTTCATGTATTCTGGATAATCATACGTTGCAATTATTCGTTAAATTGATAAACAACAGCCGTTTTTCCGGCGTTACATGCCGGTGATCACTCTCGTATGCGCTAAATGCGGAGGAACTATAGAGCTGGACAGTTCGCGTGATTTCGGATTCTGTGTCTACTGCGGAACTAAGATTCTGATCGAGAGGGATCGCAGCGATGCCGGCAGCGTCGACGGTCTCCGCAGACTGATGCTTCTTAACCGCGATGATCCTGTTAAAACCAGATCATATGCGGAGGATATTATACGCATTAATCCTGACGATCCGGTAGCATGGTATTTCCTTTCTATTTCCAAAGGCTCCGTTTGCGATGATAACGCTCTCAATTTCGGAGTGCGCTCCTGCGGAAGCGCATCCGGTTTCATGAAAACCGTCAGCGGGTATCTCGAAAGCAACGAAGCCGGATTCTTCGATACCCGCGCCGCTAAAAGGCTTAAAGAACTGTATCCGGGGGAGTTCATCTCCCAGGTTGATCATTTGATCGACAAATACTCCGGCTGGAACCCGGAAAAATATGACGATGACGCTGTCGCCAGTTATTACAGAGCGGTTGACGAGATATCCGCTTTAAAGAGCGGAACTCTGACTGAAAAGGAAATGATTGCCCTCGTTTCGTTGAAATCTGGACTCGACAGAAAAATGAAATCGCTTGATTCTTCTCAAGGTCCGTGGCGTCGCAGAAAGGTGACCTGCAGAGTAGCCGGAGCATCCAATGGCGAAGCCGGATTCGCTATCCAGTGCGGAACGGTTTATTCAGTGATGCCGGAGTCCGGCCCCGGAATTTTCTCCGCTGGTTTTTATCCCGCAGCCGGAAGCAGACTGATTATCAAATGGCATGCTTCAGGCGATGTCAGAAATGTTAGCAATTTCAAAAAGATCGCCGGAATAACTGTCTCCAGAAATCATTCTACAAAAACCGTCTGGCATTCGGTGAGCTGCATCGTAAGTTCCGAATGGGATGACGAGATCTCGCTGGAATTCGAAAAGAGATCCGATCGTCTGGTGTTCGTCAGCGCAAGCGTATCCGGTTTTCATGTTTCGGAATGAAGTCAGCCAAGATCGTTTGCATCAGACGGCTGATATCAGAGAATATGATGATTCCGGTACCAGAGCTCGGGATTAACCGGCATCTGTCTTGATACGGATAATCGCTTAATATACAGATCGGCCTGACGATGGTATTTTATCCGCATAGATGCTTTTATCAGCATAATGGTTGCTGAATTGTCCCAAAAACGCTGTTTTGATTGCAAAAAAATCAGAAAAAGTATGATTGCTCTTTCTGGTTTGGCTCCCGGTTTTCACAATTCATCAAATCATTATTTTCATCGTTTCACTTTTTCCACTGGTTCTTCCGAATCCGGACCTTTCCGGTTCCATTTATGTGACATCTGGTCGAAGTCTGGTTTGAGGTCCCTCTATATAGGCGGTAATTGTAAAAACAGCAATAACAGCCTGATCAATTTGGACTTGAGCACAGTAGTTAATTCCTCACATACTCTCTCGAAGTCTGTTTATATTCCAAATCTTGGAAAGGGTTTCATCTCTGGGCAGAATAGCATTAATTCTTAGTATAGTTCTGCATCGATTCAAACTGGAATCATAACAGTTCTTGATTCTTCCTTTATTTGACGTAATAATGTGATCTGTATGATAAGAAAGAAAAATGTTCTGCTGATAAGTCTAGGGATTCTGGCGCTGTTTGTTATCATGTCTTCCGCAGATACCGATGCTTCGTCTTCCGGAACTTGCGGAAGTAATCTGACCTGGACTT
>JAEEKU010000081.1 GCA_016282555.1 Methanomassiliicoccaceae archaeon | reverse complement strand
GATACCTCTGTGGCGTCGTGAACCTCGACCAGAGCGGACATTCCGAGAGAATGGCACAATCCGATAAATCTTTCCAGCGACTGCTCGTCGAGAATTGAACATATAAGAAGCACGGCTGACGCTCCCGCGCGCCTAGCTTCGTATATCATGTATTCGTCCACGACGAAGTCCTTGCGGAGAATCGGGATGCCGACAGCTTTGGATATTTCCGACAGGTAATCGATTTTCCCGAGAAAACGGCTCGGCTCCGTAAGGACGGAGATGCAGGACGCTCCGGCGGCTTCGTATTCCTTAGCGATTTCCAGATACGGAAAGTCTTCCGATATTATCCCTTTGGAGGGCGAAGCTTTCTTAATTTCGCAGATGAACGACATCCCCTCCTTTTTCAGAGCCTCTTCAAAAGGAAAACCGTGCAGCTTCCGGACTCCGGACTTCAGCTCCTCCAGAGGCGTTTCCTCCATAGATTTTTTGACTCTTCTGCGGGCCTCGCCGGCCAGTTCCGAAAGGATATCGGTCATGAATTGCTCGCCGCCCTGTATTTTTCCAGAAGCTCCGCCGCGGCGCCGTTATCAATCAGCGAGGCGGCCATTTCGACGCCGTCCTTCATATCCCTGACTCTTCCGGCGCAGTAAAGCCCTGCGGCGGAATTCAGCAGCACGATATCGCGCCTGGGACCTTTTTCTCCTGAAAGTATGTCTAGGGTGATGCGGGCGTTCTCTTCCGCGGTGCCTCCTGCGATGTCGGATTTCATACCTTTTTTGATTCCGAATTCTTCCGGAGATATCGTATAATTTCTTATTCCGGACGAATCGAACTCGCAGACGGATGTGGATCCGTAAACCGAGAGCTCGTCGAGATGATCGTTTCCGTACACTACCATTCCTTTCTTCACCCCGAGGCTTGCCAGCACATGGGCAAGAGGCTCTAGGAGGAGAGGATCGTATACTCCGAGAACCTGGTAAGCGGGCCTGGCGGGATTCGTGAGCGGGCCGAGGATGTTAAAAACCGTTCTTATCCCCAGTTCTTTCCTGATCGAACCCACGTTCTTCATCGAAGGATGATATTTCTGGGCGAAAAGAAAACAGATTCCCGGATCGCCTAGGAGATTCAGGGCTTTTTCCGGATCCTGATCAAGAGAAACGCCCAGAGCCTCCAGGACATCGGCCGATCCGCTTTTCGACGACGCTGCGCGGTTTCCGTGCTTGGAGACCTTCACTCCGGAAGACGCGATAACCATCGCCGACGTCGAGGATATATTGAAGCTGCCGGAACCGTCCCCTCCGGTCCCGACGATCTCCAGCGTCTCGTAGGGGTTTCTGAACTGCACCGCCCCGTCGCGCATGGCCGCGGCGCTCCCGGCGATTTCGGAAATGGTCTCCGCTCTTGTGCTTTTTGTCGATAAAGCGGCGAGATAGGCGGCATTCTGAACCTGGGTGGTTTCCCCGGCCATGATCTCCCTCATCACTTCATAGGCTTCGTGATACGTCAGATCCTGTTTGTCGACGATTTTTTTGATTGCTTCTTTTATCATTTCCCGTCCTCCGTTTTTATTCCGGCGATTTTCAGGAAATTCCGCATAATCGCCTTTCCGTCAGGGGTGAGTACGGACTCCGGATGGAACTGGACCCCGTGAATCCTGTATATGCGGTGCATGACGGCCATAACCTCTCCGTCATCCGCGACGGCGGTCACCTTCAGGCATTCCGGAATCTTCTCCGGATCCGCTCCGAGCGAATGGTAGCGCGCAGCGGCAATCTTCCGGGGAAGCCCGGCGAAAACGGGATCTTCATCGGAAACGGTTATTACTGACTGTTTTCCGTGCATCAGACGGCGGGCGTGGACGATCGGGGCGCCGTAAGCCTGGCAAATCGCCTGATGCCCTAAACAAACTCCGAGAACCGGATATTTCGGACCCAGCCTCCGTATTACGTCGAGACATATTCCGGCATCCTCCGGACGGCCGGGCCCGGGAGAAAGGATGATCGCCTGCGGCCTCATGTAATGGATCTGATCGATGGTGATCTTGTCGTTGCGTACTATCTCCACATCGGGACAGAGAGAGCCCGTAAGCTGGTACAGGTTATAGCTGAAACTGTCGTAATTATCGATGATAAGTATCATTCCGTACCGCCTCCAGATTCTTTCAGAGCGGCGACAACGGCCGCGGCTTTGTTAAGACATTCCTGATACTCTTTTTCCGGAACGGAATCGGCGACTATTCCGGCGCCGCTGCGCACGAAGACCTTTCCGTTCTTTTTATAAGCGATCCTGATGGCGATGGCGGTATCCAGATTTCCGGTGAAATCTATGTAGCCGATCGCTCCCCCGTAAATCCCTCTCTTGTTGTTCTCCAGACGGTCTATCAGCCTGGAGGCCATTATCTTCGGCGCGCCGGAGAGAGTTCCCGCGGGAAGAATCGAAGCGATGGCATCGAGAGCGTCCATGCCGGGACGTATCTCCCCGCGGACTGTGGATCCGATGTGCATCACATGCGAGAATTTCTGGATGGTATGGTATTTCTCCACCCCGACGGTTCCGAATTTCGATATTTTTCCGATATCGTTGCGTCCGAGATCCACCAGCATGTTGTGCTCCGCCAGCTCCTTTTCGTCGGAAAGGAGATCCTTTACGAGCTCCTCGTCCTCCTCCGGGGTTTTGCCGCGGGGGCGGGTGCCGGCGAGAGGGAAAGTATGAAGAATTCCGTCTTCCAGTTTAACAAGCGTCTCCGGCGACGATCCGGCGACTTCCATATCCGTTCCCGAGAAATAGAACATGTACGGAGACGGATTTATCCTGCGGAGGGCGCGGTACGTATCGAAAAGGCTGCCTTCGAAATCCGCCTCGATGCGGTTGGACAGGACGATCTGGAATATGTCACCCTCGATGATGTGGCGCTTCGCCTCGTCTACCATGCCGCAGAATCTTTCCCGGTCGAACAATGCCCTGGTATCCGAGACCATGCGCCCGTATACGCCGGCCTTTTCCTTGCCGGTACGGACTATCCTCTCCATCTGATCCAGATCGACGGACGCTTTGTTGTAGGAGGTTTCCGGATCGTCCAGATCGACGTTGGATATGAGGATGATGCATCTCTCCTCGTTGTCGAATGCGATAACCTTCTCGAAAAGCATCAGATCCACGTCCTGGAAGCCCTCGTCATCCGCAGACGCGATTTTCAGCGAGGGCTCGACGTATTTCATGTAATCGTAGGCGAAATAGCCTACCAGTCCGCCGGTAAACGGAGGCATCCCGGGAATTGCGGGGCTTTTGTGTTTTTCGAGAATCTGGCGTATGTAATCCGCGGGATCGCTGGTAAGTATATCCAGATCTCCTATGCGCAGACGGCGGTTCTTGCACGAGATCGCCGATTCCGGATCGTATCCCAGGAACGAGTACCGGCCCCAGTTCTTATCCTCGTCCGCGCTCTCCAGCAGGAAACAGTGGCTGGAGATGTTCATGAGCACTTTCGCCAGTTCGACGGGGGTCCTTTCGTACGGGATTCTGCGGCAGACGGGACATCTTCTGTATTTCCCGCCGGCGGCGATCCTCATAACTTCTTCCAGAGTCGGCTCCATATTATCACTACTGTCCACTTTTTATCTTTAATATAGTATTTCAGACACTTCAGCAATACTCTCAATCAATATAAACATATGTATTAAAAAGTCTATTAATGTATTAAAAGATACATTGATGATTAAATAATATTATTTCCCGGCGGACAAAACGTAAAAATGACCAACCGGAGGACCGAAAAAAGGAAAGGGGGAGAGTCCCCCGTTTATGCCATCCTTTTCAGGACGTAATTCAGAATTCCGCCTTCGGCGATGTACTCTTTTTCGATGTCGATGTCGACCCTGCATATCGTGTCGAACTCGAGTTTCATTCCGTCTCTGTACGCGATGACCCTGACCGTCCCTTTGGGCTCGAGATCTTCAGTCATGATATCGAAAGTCTCCGTCCCGTTCAGACCCAGCGAATCGCAGTTCTGTCCCGGGAGGAACTGCAGCGGAATGATTCCCATGCCGACGAGGTTGGATCTGTGGATCCTTTCGAAGGATTCCGCGATGACTGCTTTGATTCCCAGAAGAAGCGGCCCTTTGGCGGCCCAGTCTCTGGAGCTCCCGGTGCCGTACTCCTTTCCGGCGAGAACTATCAGCGGAACCGATCCGTATCTGCATGAGGTTTCGAAGATCGTTCCCTCGGTTTTTTCCGGAAGATAAACCGAGCGGCTTCCCTCTGAGCCGGGAACCAGCATGTTTCTGAGCCTGACGTTGGCGAAGGTTCCGCGCACCATGACCTCGTGGTTCGCCCTTCTGGATCCGTATGAGTTGAAATCCTCCTTTTTTATTCCTTTGGAAATCAGATACTTCCCGGCGTCCGAATCGGCCGAAAACGCTCCCGCGGGCGAGATGTGATCGGTAGTAACCGAATCCCCGAGTTTCACGAGGCATCTGGCTCCGGAAATGGACGGGATCTCCGCCTTCCCGGCGAGATTTCCGAAGAACGGCGGATTCCTGATGTAAGTGGAGTCCGGATCCCATTTGAAAAGCGGAGAATCGCCGCATTCGATCTTCTCCCAGCTGTCCGATCCTTTGAAGATATCCTTGTACTTGGAGACGAACACGCTTCTGGTGACGTATTCGCTTATGATCTTCTCGATCTCCCAGTCGTCCGGCCATATGTCTTTCAGATAGATCTCTTTCCCGCCGGCTATGGCAAGAGGCTCGCTGCCGAAGTCTATGTCGATCCTTCCTGCGATGGCGTATGCGACGACGAGCGGGGGAGAGGCAAGATAATTCGCTTTGACGAGAGGATGGATCCTTCCCTCGAAATTCCTGTTGCTGGAAGCTACAGCCGCCACCGCCAGATCCCTGGATTTCACCGCATCGCTTACAGAATCAGACAAAGGACCGGAATTTCCGATGCAGGTCATGCAGCCGTATCCGCAGACCTGGAATCCCAGCTGCTCCAGGTACACCAGCAGTCCGGAGTCTTTGAGATACTGGGTGACCGCTCTGGATCCGGGCGCGAGAGAAGTTTTGACGTAATCTTTCGGTCTGAGGCCCAGAACCGCGGCTTTCTTCGCGACCAGCCCTGCCGCCACCATAACCGAAGGATTCGCGGTGTTGGTGCATGAGGTGATGGAAGCGATGACCACGGAGCCGTCTCCCAGTCCGGAGGCGTCCGGAAGCCTTTTTTCTTTAATTCCCAGAGACTCAAGGGTTTCCGAGAATTTCTCCTTCATTGCGGAAAGAGGAATCCTGTCCTGGGGGCG
>JAEEKU010000080.1 GCA_016282555.1 Methanomassiliicoccaceae archaeon | reverse complement strand
TCAGAATCTTGATCCCCGTCATACCCGCGTTCTCCAGGTGCGTGAGGGCGCTGTAGTATCCTTCTATCTTCAGTTCGGTCTCGATCCGGGGCTCGCTGCCGTTGATTATATCCGTCACGCGCTCCCTGGACGAAGCGATATGCTCGATCGCGTTGCTGCAGTACACCGAGTCCGCGATCCTCCCGGATTCCAGCTCGGAGAACGCGTCCGGGTAGAAGTTCAGCCAGATTCCTGTTCTCTCCTGAATGACGCATACTTCCGAAATCTTTTTGGAAACGCCGGCATCGATGCATGCGTCTTTGAGAAAGGAGTAGTCGTAGCTGATCATCGCATCCCTATCGTTTTCCGGCCGATATAACTGTAACTCCCGGATGCGGGACTATTCTGATAGGGGAAAGAGCATCCGCCGGAGCCCGTTCCGGGGGTGATTTCATGTTTTGCGGAGTCGGCGCTTCCAATAATGATCATTTTCAGCAAGCTCTCCGATCAGTTCGAAAAGAAAAACTCTCATGCCGCTCAGAGTTCCGATATCCATTTTTTCATCCGGGGAATGCGCGCCGGTGATGGTGGGCCCGACCGAGATCATCCGGGTTTCCTTGTATTTTTCTTTCAATACGCTCGTTTCAAGGCCTCCGTGCGTTACCGTAACAACGGGGTCTCTGCCGAAAACCCTTTTATAAACGTCAACGGCCGCGCCGATAAGCTCTGAATCCTCAGGCTCTTTCCATTCGGGAAATATATCCGTGCAATCCGTTCTGCCGCCCGCACCGGCCATTATTTCTTTAATGGTACCGACGAGTTCTGCCAGCTTTTTGCCGTCCGAGCTTCTTGGTTTTATCACGAGAACCGCGTTATCCTGATTTCCCCTCATTATTCCGATATTCGATGAGGTTTTTACTCCGTACCTGTCTTTCTCTATTGTCCCGTTCGGACATTCCAGTATCGTTCTGAGAATCTTTCCGGTGAAAGATGCAGACCATACCGTTCTTTTTCCGCAGAATTCGAGATAAGTTTCAATTCCCGGATCGCTGTCCGAAAATCTTTTTTTGATTGATTTTCTGAATTCGTCCATCGCCGCAAAGGGATCGCCGTCGCATGAAAAACAGACCTCGGCTTTCGACGGAATCGCGTTCGGCACTGTTCCGGATTCGAATGACGAAATTTTCACTCCCTCCAGAGAAGACAGGAATTCCGCCGCCAGAACGATGGCGTTAGCCCTACCGCTGTCGATCATCCCCGCTGAATGGCCGCCTAGCAGACCGTCCGCCGTCATCCGGTAAACCCGCTCCTCTCCCCCGGGTTCCGGTATAAATTCCGAAACTATATCCGCAGAGCCCGCGCTGCCGATCGTTATCTCGTTCACGTCTTCGTTGTCGAGATTTATAAGATATTTACCGGACAGCCACGAATTCCCGATTCCCGATGCTCCGCACAGCCCGGTCTCCTCGTCCGCCGTGAACAGACATTCCAATGCCGCGCTGCATTCCAGAGAGTTTAACGCGGATAGCATCAGAGCCATGCCGGCGCCGTCATCCGCTCCCAGAGTCGTTCCGTCAGCCCTTATCCATCCGTCTTCGATGATCACATTCAGTTTATCATTTTCAAAATCGAAGTCCCGCAGCGACTGGGGAACCATGTCCTGGTGGCTTTGAAGAATTATTGTTTTTTCCTCTGTTCCCGGTTTGATTATCAGAACGTTGCCGGATTCGTCCGTTTTACATTCTAAACCGTGCTGTGATGCGAAACCGGTCAGGTATTTTCTGATGCGGGCGAGATGCCCGGAAGGCCTGGGTATTCCTGTCAGTTCCAGAAAATATTTCAGTTCTTCCGATGCGTTATTTGTCGTTGCAGCCGGCGCCGGGTTCATCCTATCAGCGTTTCTCGATTTTCCTGTTCGGTATAAAATATTAACCTCCTCTGCTATACAGCGGTATGCCGGGTCTGAAGATAGATGCAGATAAATGCATCGGCTGCGGAAAGTGCGTCCGTATCTGTCCTGTCAATAACCTCGCCGTAGAAAATAAAAAAGTCCGCGAAACCGGAAAAGACTGCATCCGCTGCGGGCATTGCGTCTCATCCTGTCCCAAAGGCGCTTTGCAGTTTGCCGACGAGGACGATGCTTTCAAGAAGGGGTGGTTCGACGGCAGGCTCGTCTCGGATTCGGATCTCAATGAAATATTATCTTCGATGGGAATGGGTACCGATCCGGATATCTGGATAAAGGTGCTTCAGGGAGCGGAATTAGATGAATATATAGAATCATCCATGGATATTCTGAAAAAATCTTCTTCCGGAATCCCTCTCGTGAAAGAATGGGAAGAATGGAATGAAAGACATGATTTTCTGGAACCGAATCCTGTTCTCTGGGAAGGAAAGCAGGTTCTTTTCATATTCTCCGATTCCCCGGAGCATGCTTTTTCCGCTTCGAATAAAATGGTCGTCAAAGGATTCGGGATGGGAGTGCGCGGTTTCCATTCCAATATCCTTATGGCCGCCTATCATGAGGATCCGGGAAGACTGGAATCGTTCTTTCCGGGATTCAAAGGAAAAATGTATATGGCATTCGTAATCGGGCACGGAAGGCGTCTTATCGAACCGCTTTTCAAACCTCTGGAGAAATTCAAAGGCCTGTTCAGATAATCAGCATGGAATTGATGAAACAATTTAAACCGGAACAAGAATACGTTTTTATGGCGGATGCGGAAGTTTTGAACAGGGTGCATGACAGAAAGATCCGCGAAATCATGAGGATTGCCGGTACACCCGGCGGTGCCGGCTGCGATGCATTAATAAGTCAGCTGGGCCGCGATGCGGAGATTTGCAGCAGTCTCCTCCTCAATCCCGGATTTTGCCCCATCCCCTCGTCGCCGATAACCGATTCCGGTTACAGATCTTCACTTACGCCGCAGGAATCGGAAGATGAGGAATATTTCGACTCGCTCAGAATTCCGGTCTCTTCAGGAAGCGAAAATGAGATAATATCCCTCAGAGAAGCTCTCTTTACAATAAAAGACGAACTTTCTGCCGTCCGCGAAAAAGCGGAATTGCTTTCTCTGCGTCTTCATTACAAAGAATCCGAATTGGAAGTTTTAAAAGAAGAAAATTCGGAACTGAAACAGCAGCTCTCTGCTAATCCGGTTTCAGAAAGAACAAAAGAATGATAACGGAAATTATTCAGATTAAACCCGGCAGCTGGCTGCCGGTAAAATGTTTAAGGAGGAATCAGAATCCGTAGTTCTTCATGCTGAAGTTGGGAACGTCCTTGTATTCCTTGACGGCCCACTCGACGAATTTGTCGGTGTCGTCGGGGAGAGCGGAGAGCTTCTTGTTGATGTCCTGGAGGGTCTCAAGCTGCTTGGTGGTGAGGCCGAGCTCCTTGGACTCGTATCCCTTGAGAAGGATCTCCACGGCTTTCATTCCGGCTGCCTTGGATCTGAGGTAGAGGTCGTTTCCGTTCTCGGCGATGGCTTTTCCGATCTCGTAGGCGTGGTCGTAAGCGAGAATGTACGCCTCTGGGCCTCTGTATCTGTCGGAGTACATGTAAAGGTCTCTGAGAACCTTCTCCTGCTTCATCTGGATGGCGGTGTTCATGAGAGACGCCTCGTATCCGATGGATCCGAACCAGCACTGGACGGAGGTTCCTCCGAATTCGGGGTGGTACTCCACTGACTCGTTGGACCAGAGGTCGCAGCACTGGGCGATGAGATTGCCCTGGAGATCGCAGTGGGCGCACTGGCAGTTCTTTCCCTCCTGGGTGGTCGGCTTTCCTGCGATGGATTTGACTATGGGCCCCTCGTATCCGCAGTCCTTGTCGGGTCCGACAGCACCGCATTCCCAGGCGCACAGGGTTCTTGCGGATGCGATAGCACGGGTCACCGCAGAGAAGGTTCTCTGGACATCCTGATCCATCATTCCTCCGGCCATGAACATGGAAACGTTCGCACCGGAACAGTTGGTGTCTCCGCCTGCCACGCAGTGGTTCTTCTTCGCGATGTCGACGAGCTGCTGCCAGAGCCAGGTCATATCGACAGAACCGAGGTATCCGACACCGAACAGGAAGGCGACGATGTCTCCGTTCGTGACCGCGAAATCCGCGAACTCTTTTCCTCCGACCGATTCGATGGAGAGGTTGTTGCATCCGTTCTCGCATGCGATATCCGCGCATTCGAAGAGTTTCTCGGGATATGCATGCAGCGAATCCATTCCGGGCCTGAGTCCGTGATCCGCCTCGCGCTGATCGGGAATGGTCTGCCTGGTTCCGCAGTTCAGTCCGTACTCCTCGTGGTATTTCTCGCACATCTCCTGCTGTCCCGCGACCACGGGAGCGGAGAGTTTGGCCTGGTTCATCTGGGAGACCCATTCGGTCTCGAGCTGGACGTTGGGGAAACCGACGGTGACGGCCCTGTCGAGGATGTCTTTGGTGATATAGTCGACATATTCTCTTCTGAGTTTTTCCGGTTCCTTCTCGGTTCCCGGCCTGGGAGCATAGTTGATTTCAGGGATAACGTATCCCGCTCCGATTTTGAGTCCGAATCCGTAGGATACCGGACTTTTTGCGAATCCGAACACCATGTCGTCCGCGCAGTCGTAAGCCAGTTTGGTGTATCTCGATACTGCCATTTCACTGACCCCCCACAATAGAATCCCACTCGTCACGAACCTGTTTCCAAGTGTAGCCCTGACGGATCTTCTCTGCGATGAGAGGAGTCTGGGGCGCTTTTTCGGAATAAATACCAAGATCGTATGAGTTCGCAAATTCTCTGTTGACGGCCCCTCCGCATCCCATAAGCGGGATTTCGATTCCCTTTTCTTTCAGAATTTTAGCTTCGGTGGGGAAAGCGGACATGGTAGTGGTCATGAGGGCGGTTCCGCTGGCGAACATGGGTTTGACCTCTTCGACCTTAGCGATGAAGTCGGTGATGGGCACATCCCTTCCCATATCGACGACGTCGTATCCTGAAGATCTTACCATCACGGCCGCGATGTTCTTTCCGATGTCGTGGGGATCTCCCTCGGCAGCGTGCATAACGACGGTTCCTTTGCTCTCTCTTCCGCCGGGAACCTGCTTCTCGGCGATAGCGATACCGATCTCCATGGTTTTGGCTGCCATCATGATTTCGGGGAGGTAGTACACGTGCTCGGCGTACAGTTTCGCGACGGCTTCCATGCCGGCAACGAGGCCCTGATTGATGACATCAAGAGGATTTCTCTGTTTAAGCGCGTCCATAACGACGGGCCCGACGGTCTTGAATCTCATGTAGAGAACTTCTTCCGCCACCTTTCTGAACACTTCGTCAGACGGCAGGAGTTTCTTAGCCATTTCTTCGGGCGAAAGCGATACCTGAGTCTCGATATCGTAGCGCTTAAGCACTTTCGTGAAATCTGCTCCTTCTTTACTTAACATAATACCACCATATTTGGTGGATGTAATATGATTATTCCAGTTTATATCTTATTCGAAAAATTTTGACTCATATTTTATTTATAAAATATTTAAAGATTGTTATTAATTATTATAGATTTTTTTAGTATTGGATCATTGGTAAATATTCGGTGATTTTTTTTACTGGCTATTCTAACTAAAATCAGATAATCGGTTATTATTTATATTATTGATTATTGTATATCAGGATGTATCAATGTATAATTATCAAATTATACAATAGTATCATCCATCGGATCCAGTTGGATACTTTTTAATCCAATTATATATATCATTATCTTTTTGGAGGACCATCGGGACGATACAGGCAGCTCCGCTGAGGATCCTGCGGGGCCGGATGCTGCGCCGCTGCCGTTTTCCCCGCAGCAATCCGAATCATTAAAATCTTCCCCGGGATTTCTCTTCCGATACCGTGAACTGCAAAGTATGCGTCGATGCCGGAGTCTGCAAAATGAAGACTCTCATAACAGCCGTCGAGAACGAAACCGGCATGGTGGAGCTGGACATTAAGAGCGACTGCCCCGACATCCTGAAGCTGTCCTGGAAACTGGAGCCCGTGAGCCCCTACTCGGAAGTCGAATCCGAATTCTATAAATCGGAAATATACAGACTTGCTCAGGAAACTCCGATACCTCACACTGCCTGTCCGGTTCCTTCCGCCATGATCAAAGCTATCGAAGTCGCGGGAGGACTAGGCCTCAAAAGAGATGTATCCATAAAGTTCATAGAAGATGATTCGGAAGCCGGATTATCCGATTAAAAAAAATCACTGACAGTCTTCTATCCTGACGAAACCCGGATACAGATTCCTGAGCCCCCATTCGGCCATAGTCTGCAATACGGGAATGAGAGATTCGGAAAGCGGCGTGAGACAGTACAGCGACGTCTTCCCAGTTTCTGCGGCGATTCTGGCAACCAGACCGTCCGACTCCATTTCCTTCAGTTGGGACGAGAGGACTTTGGACGAGAGACCGGGCGTCGCGGCCATAATCTCTGAAAACCTCATGGGGCCTTTGACGTACAGCCTGCAGATGAGAGTGGGTTACCAGCGCCCCTCTATCAGGGACATCACCGCATCAAGGGGGCATGCGGCACGGTTATCCGGTATCACTGCAGGCATGAATCTTCCATTCTGATATGTTTATAAATAATTTGAGAAGAAAAGAACCCGGCAGTTATTAAATACTTTAATTACTTTTGGTAACCTGGTATTTATTATGTCGATAGTAGCAATCCTGACAAGTCCCCGCAGCGGAGCGAACTGCGAAACAGTCGTAAACGCAATCGCGGAATCCGCCAAGGCTAACGGAAAAGACGTCAAATTCTTCAACGTAAGCAAGATGCAGAACAAAAACGGATGCATCTCCTGTTTCGGATGCAAAAAATCCGGAAATTGCGTCCAGAAAGACGATATCCGCGAACTTCTGGAAGCCGTGAAATCATCCGAGGGGATCATCGTCTCCGCTCCGGTATATTTCGGACAGCCTTGCGCCCAGTACAGGATTTTCGAGGACAGGATGTTTTCGTTCCTCGATCCCGCGTTCAATCTCTTCATCGAGAAAGGCAAGAAAGTCGCTGTCGTTACCGCTGCCGGATCCGGCGGAGCCCAGGAACTCGCCGATCAGATCGAGGGCAGGTTCGTCAATTTCTTCAAATTCGCACCTGTCGGAAAAATCGCGATGGTTACCGCGAACGCTCCCGATTACGCTGCCAAAAACCCCGATATTCTCAAAGCCGCAGCGGAAATCGGAAAGAAATTCTGATTTTATCAACCCCCGGGCCGTCCCGGGGCCTTTCGCTTACTGCCGGCCGCCGGATCGGATTCTGACGGACACTACATTATTTATCATACTTGGGTATATTAGCCAAATGGTATCCCAATGGAAAAAATACTCTTCCCGTTTGTGTCTATCGTCGGACAGGAGCCGATGAAAAAAGCGCTGATTCTGAACATGATCGATCCCAGCATCGGCGGCGCCCTGATAAAGGGGGAGAAAGGAACAGCCAAATCTACGACAGTCCGTTCCCTGTCCCAGGTTCTGCCCTTCAGAAAAACCGTAAAAGGATGCGTTTTCAACTGCAATCCCGATAAACCCGGCAACTTATGCCCTTATTGCGCCGAAAAACTGAAATCGGAAGGAAAACTGGATTCGGAAACGGTCCGGATGCGCGTCGTAGAACTGCCTCTGAGTTCCACCGAAGACCGCGTCGCGGGCACGCTGGATATCGAACAGGTTCTCAAAACGGGTCAGAAAAAATTCGAACCGGGAGTCCTCGCGCAGGCTAACGGGAATCTTCTTTACGTCGACGAGGTCAACCTTCTGGACGATCACATCGTCGATCTTCTTCTGGATTCCGCCGCGATGGGAGTGAACTACGTCGAGAGGGAAGGGATCTCGTTCTCGCACCCGTCCAGATTTATCCTGGTCGGTACCATGAATCCGGAGGAGGGCGAGCTCAGGCCCCAGCTTCTGGATCGTTTCGGCCTTTCGGTCGACGTCAAAGGGGATAAGGATACCGATATGCGCATGGAAGTCGTCAAACGCAGAATCGAATTCGATTCCGATCCGAGTAAATACACCGAAAAATGCCGCGCGGATTCCGAGGCGCTTTGCGAAAAACTCATGAAAGCCGCGGAAATCCTGCCGGAGGTCGTAACCGATGATTCGATCATCAAAGCGATAGTCTCCATCACGTCCTCTTACGGAATCGACGGACACAGGGCGGATATCACTATGCTGAAATCGGCCAGAGCCAACGCGGCTTTCGAAGGCCGGAAATACGTTACCGGAGACGATATAAGAGAAGTCGCTCCTCTGGTCCTTTCGCACCGCATGCGCCGCAGACCCTTCGAAGAAGCCGTCTTCGATGATGAGGAGCTCGAGAAATGCCTCAGTATGATCTGAAGCCGTTTCCGTTTTCCGCCGTCATCGGCATGGAAGATGCCAAAAAAGCGCTGAGGTGCATGCTGGTATGCCCTCAGATCAAAACCGTTCTCATAAGGGGAACCAAAGGAACCGCCAAAACGGTTCTGGCCAGATCTCTTCCGGACATCACCGGGAAACATCTGGTGAACATCCCGGTGAACGTCTCCGAGGAGCACCTTTTCGGCGGAATGGATATAGACGCTACGGTGCGGGACGGGAAACCCGCGATAAGAAAAGGGCTTATAGCGGAAGCGGACGGAGGGATCCTCTACGTCGACGATATAAACCTCATGGATCAGAGAATTCTGATGGCCCTTCTCAATTCCGTTCTCGAGGGAAGAGTGGTTCTGGAAAGAGAGGGGATATCGTCAGAATATACTGCAGACGTATGTCTGGTCGCCACGATGAATCCGGAGGATTCGGATATAAGCTCTCACGCCCTGGACCGCTTCGATCTGTGCGCCTATGCGGATTTTCCCGAGGATAAACGGGAAGAGATTCTGAGACGCAACGATCAGTTCTTTTCGGATCCGGATCATTTCAGAGAACTGTACAAGCAGGAAGAAGACAAACTCTCTTCGGAAACCGGGCGCGCCGTGAAGATCCTTCCTCTGGTGGAGATGTCGGAGGCCCTGATGAGCATGGCCGTGGAGCTGTCGGTAAAGGTCGCCGCAGACGGATACCGCGGAGATCTGGCCCTTATAAACACGGCGAAAACCCTGGCCGCCCTCTCCGGACGTGACGAGGTTATGAAAAAAGATGTCGAAGAGGCGGCGATGCTATGTCTGGCCCACAGACGGAACTATTCCCAGGAGCCTCCTCCGCCGCCCCCTCCGGAACCCCCGGAGCAGGAAGAGCAGGACGACGATCTTCCCGAAGACGACGACACGCCTCCGGACGATAACGATCAGGAAGACGATCAGCAGGAGGATGACAGCGACAGCAGCGAGGAGCCCCCTCCGGATATGGACTTCCAGCAGTTTCTGGATGAGATGGTGTTCGAAATCGGAAACCAGTTCAGGGTCATAGATTATCTCGGAGGAGACCGCCGCAAAATATCGAAAACGTCGGCTAAAAAGGGACGCAGGATGATGACCGAGTCCTCCGATTCTTCCGGACGCTACGCCCGCTCCAGAATACCCAAGGAAAAAACCAGGGATCTCGCTTTCGACGCCACCGTGAGAGCCGCTGCTCCTTATCAGAGAACAAGGGAACATACCGATCTAGCGTTTAACATACAGAAACAGGATATACGCGAGAAAGTCCGTTTTATGCGCGCAGGATGCACCATACTGTTTCTTGTCGATGCCAGCGGGTCTCTGGGCGTCCGGAAGAGAATGGCCGCCGTAAAGGGCGCCGTGCTTTCGATGCTGAGGGACAGCTACGTCAAAAGGGACCGCATAGGAATGATGGCTTTCAGGCGCAGTTCGGCGGAACTCGTTCTTCCCCCCACCCGCTCGGTGGAATACAGCTACCGCAAACTGGAGGAACTGCCGACAGGAGGAAAAACTCCGCTCTCGGAAGCTCTGGTTACT
Source organism: Methanomassiliicoccaceae archaeon (assembly GCA_016282555.1). Lineage (GTDB taxonomy): Archaea > Thermoplasmatota > Thermoplasmata > Methanomassiliicoccales > Methanomethylophilaceae > Methanoprimaticola. Next base: position 7,466 of record JAEEKU010000080.1, on the reverse strand, counting down.
GTCAATGAATACATGACATCGTATTCCAGATCGCACAAGGGGGAGATGTGCTACATCGTGCTGATCACCGACGGCCATGCCAACGTTCCCCTCAAAGAGGGTTCGGACGCGGTCAAAGAAGCTCTCGAACTCGCGGAGGATCTGGCTATCCCCCAGGTAAAATGGATAGTCATAGACGCCAGCGCCCGCTTCATCAGGTTCGATAAGGCGGAGCGTCTCGCCGAAGTTCTCGACGGAACATACTTCCGGCTGGAGGATCTGAACGCGGATCGCCTGGCCGAAAGCGTCAGATCGGTGATAAACCAGTAATTCAGACCGAATCGGTGTACTCTTCCATGAATTCCTCTACCTCGGAGCACACCGATTCGAGTCTTTCTTTCATTTCAGCATCGGCCGACCACAGGCCTCTTTGAATAGCCTCTTCGAGACGCTCGATCATATTCGACATCGCATAGGGATTTTCTTTCAGGAACCATTCTCTCGCCTCCTCATCCAGAACGAAATTATTGGCGACGGAATCGAACATCCACTTTTTTATAATCCCGGCGGTCGCGCTCCATCCCATCATATAATCGAAAAGCTGCGATATTTCGAGAGCTCCCTTGAATCCGTGCCTCTGAAGCCCCCTGAACCATTTAGGATTGTTTATTTTGCTGCGGAAAACGAATGCGCATTCCTCCTCGACGGTTCTCGATTTGATATTTTCCGTATCCGAGGAATCGCCCATGAATCCCCGGACCGAACCGCCTCCGGATCTGGATGCGGCGATCATGCCTCCGAGGAAGTCGTAGTCGTCATCCATATCCAGAAGATCGTTTTCCCTGTTGTTGTGGTTTTTAACCGCGGCGTCGAGAGAACCCATCCTTCTGCGGAACTGCGCCGGCATAGCCTGGCCGGAAAGCCCTTTTCCGTATGCGAAGCACCCGTGATCGATATACGCGTCGCCTAAATCGGCAGCGGTATCCCATTTCCCGTTGGTAATCAGGTTATTTACTCCGCAGCCGTACTGTCCCGGAGCGTCCCCGAATATCCTGACCGCGGATTCTTTTCTCGCCCGATCCTCCGGAATGCCTGAAAGAATAGCGTCCAGCATGTCCTTGCGGAGATTGGCGGCGAGATAGTTGTCCTCTTCCGACTCGTCGAGATCCGCTATCATCTTCACTCCGCCGTCGATAAGATCGATAAGATTCTGGAACGCGTCCCTGAACAGCCCGCTGATGCGAAGTGTCACGTCCAGACGCGGGCGTCCGAGCTCTTCGAGCGGAACTATCTCGAGGCCGGTGACCCTCCCGCCGTATTCCGCCCATACCGGACGGAGGCCCATGAGCCAGAGTATGTATGCTATATCATCCCCGCCGGTCCTCATAGTGTCCGTAGCCCATACGACGACTCCCACAGACTTCGGATACCTTCCCTCTTCCTCGATGTAGCGCTGGATCATCTGATCGGCCATTCTGCATCCGATCTTCCAGCTGGATGTCCACGGGATTCCGTCAGGATCGATGGAGTAAAAATTGCGGCCGGTCGGAAGGATCGACGCTCTTCCCCTGGTGGGGCATCCGGAAGGCCCGGGGGGAATAAACTTTCCCTCGAGAGCGTTCAGAACCGATTCGATCTCGTCGCCGGTCCTGTTAAGAGCCGGGATCAGGGTATCCCTCATAAAATCTATAGTATCAGAACTGCCGGGAATCTCCGGGTTTTTTCCCTCGCAGACCTCTTCCGTTATTCTTCTGGATTCTTCATCGATCTCGTCAACTATCGCTCCGTTCAGGCGCCCGTCAGTAGTGCCTGAGGGATTCTGAAGCAGAGCCTGGAAATCATAACCGCGGCTTCTGGCTACGGAATCTCTCAGAGAAGGAACGTTTCCGTTCGCGTTCCTCACCATGCTGTACACGGAATCCGCGAACAGGCTTCCTTCGGGAACCCTGCCCAGAATATGGAGCCCGTCGGACATCAGCGCATCCTTTATTTCGACGACGTAATCGTAGATGTCGTCCGCTCTCGCGGCGATTTCCTCTATGCCGTCCGGAATATTCAAGTCGGAATCTATCTCAAGGGTTTTTACCAGTTCCGCGATTTTTCCGTCGATTTCCGCAGTGCTCTCGTCCATCATCACGGACCGGGAACGGAATCTCAACTGCAGGGCGGATTCGAGCTCGCCTATTTTGTCATAAGTATCCGCGCGCGCCATCGCCGGAATCATATGGGTGACGACGGCGGCATAACCGCGTCTTTTAGCCTGCATCCCTTCCCCGGGGTTATCGATTATGTACGGATAGATGTCCGGCAGCCCGTCCAGAACCGCGTCCGGAAAACAGTTTTGCGTCAGGCCGACGCTTTTTCCGGGAAGCCATTCCTGAGTGCCGTGAGTTCCCATGTGAATAACGGCATCGGCGCCGAAAACGTACCTGAGCCATCTGTAGAACGCTATATACTGGTGCGGGGGAGCGAGCTTCGGATCGTGATACGACGAGGAATCGCATTTTCCCCTGTCGGGCTGGAATCCGACGAACACGTTTCCGTTTATCAGTCCCGGAATCAGTATCTTTCCCTGAGCGGTATGAAGATCTCCGGGAGGCTCTCCCCACCCTTCGATAAGATTCCCGGAAATGTGCTCCGGGAAAGATTCCATCCATTGGGAGTACTGTCCGGGAGAAACTGTATCCGCGGCCCTTTCCAGAATATCCCGTTCGGAGAGCCAGGAATCGTCGTTGGTAAGAGCGCCGAGAAGCCTGTCAGACAGCTCCTTTCCGTTTTCCGGAATCCAGTCCAGCGAGTATCCTCTTTTTGACATCGCTTTGAGAAGATCCGCCACGCTTTCCATGGTATCCAGCCCGGAGGCCCCTCCGGCCAGATCGTTGCGGGGAGGATACATGTACAGCAGAACAGCAGCTTTCTTCTCCGTGTTGGTCTTGCGGCCGAGCTGCGCCCACAGATAAGCCGTGTCGGCGACCATTCTGCATCTGTCCTCTATCGGACGGTATCTGCGCCGCCCCTCTTCCGTGACTTCGTAACCCGCGATCGGCACCGTGATAAGCTGTCCGTCATATTCCGTGCTGACCACGAGCCCGGCCACCTCGGACGCGTCCAGTCCGAAAATGTCGTTTTCCCATTTTCCTCTGGGTCCGTAAAGGTGCATCGCCTGGATGACCGGGATGCCGAGCCTGATAAAAACGTCATCATCCGTTTTCTGCTCGAAATCGTCAGCTTTCGGTTTCAGAGTCTGGGAGTACCCCATGGTCTGGATGATGCAGTCGACGGCAGGTTTCCCGTTTTTGATGAGGTATCTGTCTATAAGTTTGCATATTCCGGACGCGCCACATACGCTGTCCGGGTACGTAAGAGTGAATATTCCTGTTGCGGCGGCTCCTCTCTCCTCGAGAGCCCTTAGAAGGCCTTTAACGCCTCCGGTGTTGCCCGAAACCCAGAATTTCTGGTGAAAGAAAACGCAGATACGCGGTCTGTCCCGCGGAAGGGAATCCAGCGCATCCTCTATATCCAGATAGTTCTCCCGAAGCGTCATGGCGCCTTCCGCGGGCGGGAAAACCGGTTCGGGAACGGGAACCGACGTGCCGTCGAAACGGTTCAGCGCCCATATCAGCATGGATCTGTAATTCGCATCGCCGCCGGCGCTCATCAGGCGTAAGAGAAGCGAGTAATCATCCTGGGTTCCGGTAAACATTTTTCTGTATTCCGCGGTTACTTCCTCCTCGCTTTCGCACAAAAGAAACATCGGTATTCCGGAGGAGCAGACGGTTTTCTTCAGGAGATCGAATTTTTTGAAATAGGTAACGTCTCCGTGAACGCGCACGAAAAGAATGTCGGCTTTCCTGACTTCATCGAGAATCCTCGTATTGAAAAGAACATCGGCATCCATATCGCATGCGTCCGCCCCGGTGATCTCAACTTTGAACCCTTCCTCTCTTAGCGATGCGGCGGCATCGTCCATTGAATGCCCGTAATTCGCGCCGATGGAGATATGGACGGCCTTCATGCACCCCGATCGGACTGATAATATATCCAATTATTCAGAAACGGCAGTAAACATGCAAACGGAATTATACATCGGACAGGCATTACCTGGCAGGGTGCAGATTCATGATGGACGTTCCTCTCAGATCCGAGTCCGCGGATGCCGGGATCCGCAGTATTTTCGATGAAGCGGTTTCTTTGAAAGAGAAGGATCCTGAAAAATGCAGAGAACTTCTCAGGAAAGCCGCAGGTTCCGGCTGTTCCGCATCGATGGTTCTTCTCGGCGATATCCTTATAGACGGGACTCAGGAAGAGAAACAGGAAGCGCTGTCCCTTTTCAGAAAAGCGTACGAATGCGGAAACAACATGGGTTCGCGCAATCTCGGATACTGTTTCGCTCTGGGCCTCGGTGTTGAAAAAGATAAAGAGGAGGCTGCCAGATGGTACCTTGTATCCTCGGAAAGCGGCAACGCGAAAGCCCAGTGCAATCTGGGAGTCCTGTACGAATACGGACACGGAGTCCCCGAGGATATGGCTGAGGCTGCCAGATGGTACAAAGAGTCCGGAAAGAACGGATACAGCCGCGGAATGACCAACTATGCCCGCATGCTGAGAGACGGAAAAGGCGTCGAAAGGGATCCGCAGGCCGCGCTGGAATGGTTCGAAAAATCCGGTTCCCCCCGCGCGAAAAGACTGATGGCTCTGATGCTTCTGGAAGGAAACGGGGTGCCGGAGGACAGGGAGAGAGCGGTGAAGCTTCTGGAGTCCGCGGCGCCTAAAGACAAAAAATCGATCGCGATACTGGAAGGACTGCAGAACGGCCGGAGCCGTCCGCAGTAAAAAAAAATTCATTCCGGCGTGTATATCGCCGTGACTTTGATTCTGTCCGGACCTTCTCTGGAATAATACCATTCGCCGGTGTATCCTCTCTTCGCGGGAACCGGAGGTATTACCGATTTGTCGGTCTCGGAGGATATTGCCGCTTCCGCGAACAGTTCTCCGTCGACGTAAAACGACGCGGTGTATTCAATGGGCTCGTATTCGGCGCAGTATCTCTCGCAGACATCGGTTTTGCCGCTGAGTTTCCAGCTTCCTTTGTAATCTTCCTTCTCCGGAACGGGGGGAAGCCCGGCGGGAGTTCCTTTGAAAACCTCTCTTTCGAAGCATTTTTTGCCTTCCGCATAGAACTTCTGTTTGATCTTGGGGGTATCCGGATAGACCGCGTCGATTCTGATGTGCGTTTCATCGATGAAAGTATAGACCCATTCTCCGGGCACGCCGTCTTTTTCCGGAACGGCGGGAATCTTATCGACTCTGGCTCCCGGCCCTCCGGCTATTTCGCCGTATTTCTTTCCGTCCACGAAGAATTCCAGACGGTACTTGGACGGGGTGTAAACTGGATAAAGCGTAACCTCGTTTCCGCTGATTTCGTATTCCCATTCGCCGGTGTAATCCTCTTTCGGAGGAACTTCGGGGACGTCGATGCCGGATTCGCAGGTCGCCCTGGCTTCTTTGATGACTTTGCCGCCGGAAATGAATTTCAGGGTATATTCGATTGGTTTGTAAACGGCTTCCGCCCTGACGCACATTCCTTTTTCGGTGATTATCCATTCGCCTGTGTAATCCTCTCTGTCCGGAACGTCGGGAATGACGAAAGGTTCGCCCGCAGGCACGGTGAATTCGCTGATTTTCTTTCCGCCGCAGCACAGCCTTACGGTTCTGACGGCTTTAGTGTAAACTGCCTCTATATAGACAACGTTGTCTTCGCGGGCGCGGATCATCCATTCTCCTTTGAAACCGTCTTTGGCGGGTATCTCCGGAATGACGAGATGCTCCTCGTCGGCCGTTTCCGTCTCATATACGGTTTTTCCGTCCGCTTCGAATATCAGCTTGTAAGTGACCGGGGTGTAGACCGCGTCGACTCTCACCGATCCGTCTCCGGTTACGGAATAAACCCACTCTCCGCGGAAATCATCCTTCGCGGGGACCGGAGGGATGCAATGGTTCTCAGCGGATAATCTGGTTCTGAAGCACTCTTTTCCGTCGACGTAGAACGAAGTGTCGTAACCGATAGGAACGTACACGGGAGAGGCGATAAGATCCTCTCCGCACTTCTTTATGCTCCACAAGCCGGCATAGTCCTCCTTTTCCGGAACGGACGGTATTTCGAAAGATTTCCCGGAACAAACCCTGACGTCGGAAATACAGGACTCTCCGTCTTTGAATTTTATGCTGAAAACGTTGCGTCCGGAAGTTTTTCCGGAATCCTTCTGAATTTCGGATTTGACGGCTTCAGTTCCGGAAGTTTTGATCGCAGACAGGGCGGAATCCCTTTCGTCGGTGACCTTCTGCAGATTTTTGCTAACGGAGTCCAGTTTCTGCGACAAGGCGTCTCTTTCCGCGGAGACGCTGCCCAGCTCTTTCTTGATTTCCGCGGACTGGGCCTGGATTTTTTTCATCTGTTCGTTGGCTTCGTTATACAGCTGGCGCGACGCATCGAGCTGGGAGGATGCGTCGGTCAGCATCTGCCTTAACTTGTTGATTTCTCTGTTTTTGCCGAAGATCATGGTTATCACGGGGGAAAGGTATTGTAATGCAGACAGGGGTCTCGGGCGAGTGCCAGCACGTACAGGTGTGTAATCCTCTGCAATCGGTTTATACTTTCGGTCAGAAAAGATTGCAGGAAAAAGAAAGAAGTTTGATTCCGGCCGGAACCGGAGGATCATTCCCACTCTATGGTGGCGCAGGGCTTGGGGGAGAGATCGTAAAGAACGCGGTTGACTCCTTTTACCTCGGAAAGAATGCGTCCGGCGATGCGGTTGAGAAGACTGTACGGAATCTCCTCGATCGAAGCGGTCATCGCGTCTTTGGTGTTCACCGCGCGGATAATCACCGGCCAGTCCCATGAGCGGATACCGTCGCGGACCCCGGTCGAGCGGTAATCCGGAACGACGGTGAAATACTGCCAGACTTTTTTATCCAGTCCGTTCTTCGAAAATTCTTCCCGCAGGATCGCGTCCGATTCTCTCACGGCTTCGAGTCTCTCGCGGGTGATCGCTCCGGTGCATCTCACGCCGAGACCCGGACCGGGGAAGGGCTGGCGGTAGACCATGCTGTCAGGAAGGCCCAGGGCCTTTCCCACCACGCGGACCTCGTCTTTGTAAAGGTACTTGACGGGTTCGCAGAGCTCGAATCCCAGATTTTCGGGGAGCCCGCCCACGTTGTGATGCGCTTTAACCCCTTTGCTTTCGATGATATCCGGATAAATAGTTCCCTGGGCGAGGAACTTCACGTCTTTCAGCTTAGCGGCTTCCTCTTCGAAAACGCGTATGAATTCGGCGCCGATTATCTTCCTCTTCTGTTCCGGATCCGAGACGCCCTCCAGCTTCGAAAGGAACCTGTCCGTGGCGTCGACGTACACCAGATTGGCATTCATCTCGTCGCGGAACACTCTGACAACCTGCTCCGGCTCGCCTTTTCTGAGAAGACCGTGA
>JAEEKU010000079.1 GCA_016282555.1 Methanomassiliicoccaceae archaeon | reverse complement strand
TCCGCCTTTGAGAACCGCCGCCGTGTATATAGGCATCATAATGAAGATCACGATCGCGGTGAACGCCCTGATCCCTTTGGATCCGTAAACTTTTCCGAGAAAATCAGCAAAAGTAGAGGCTCCGAGCTTCTTCCCTATCTTTCTCGTTCTCTTTCCGAACACGATAAACGCCACGATAAGCCCGACAGCCAGATTGAGGAAGCAGAGCCACATGAGCGACATTCCGTGAACGGCGGCCTGTCCTCCGAAACCGATTACGGCCGATGCGCTCAGGAAAGTCGCTCCGTACGAGAGCGCAATGATGACAGGACTGGTCTTGCCCCTGCCCAGAAGAAACTCCTCTTTGTTGTTTTTCGTGTTCTTATATCCGTACCAACCCAGAAAGATCGTGATCATTACGAAAACGACAGCCATCGCGCCGAAAAGCCCTAAATTGACTCCTTCAGCTGCCGTCTTCATCATCTCCTTCGGATTTACCTTTGAAATAACCGTAGATACAGCAGAATGCGACGCTTACAAAACATCCTACATAAGCCATCCAGATCCATGGGTCAGGTATTCCAAGCAAAGTCATGTTCATTCACCGTGTAGCATGCTAACATTTAGCACACTTCGCCCTATGGAGGAATCATTATATAAAACAGTCGATCCCTCCGGAATCCGCCAGATCCCGCGCGGGTACACTGGACACAGTTCCGGCAACAAAAACGGTTATTATCGGCTGCCGGAATTCGCTGTCATGGTGCTCGGGCTAGGCATTGACACCGGAGGAACGTACACGGACTCCGTCATTATCGACATGGATACGAAAGAGGTCGTATGCCGCTCCAAAGCGCTGACTACCCGCGATAACCTGATAGACGGAATAACCGCCTCGCTGAAAGGCCTGCCGTCAGCCGGGAGAATCTCCGTCGTATCGCTGTCATCTACTCTGGCCACCAATTCCGTCGTGGAGGGAAAAAGCTGCCGCGTCGGCCTCATAGTTCTCGGAAAGAAATTCGGACACACCGTGAAAGCGGCCCGGTATGCTTATCTGGATGCGGAACTGGATCTGAAAGGAAGGATAGTCAGAAAACTAGACGAGGAAGAAGCGGAGAAAGCGATCATATCCATGAAAGGCGGAATCGACGTTCTCGCTGTCGCCGGATACATGAGCGTAAGAAACCCCTGCCACGAAGAGGCGGTAAGATCTCTGGCGGAGAGACTGCTCGGAATCCCTGTCGTTTGCGCCCACGATCTGACTTCCAGACTCGGCTTCGAGCAGAGAACCAATACCGCGATCATCAACGCCGGCCTGATCCCGACGATAATAGAGCTTATCGACGCGGTGAAAAAAGCTCTGGAGAATCTCGGGATAGAGGCGCCTCTCATGATCGTGAAAGGCGACGGCTCCATCATGAATTCCGCCACAGCGGTTAAAAGACCCATCGAAACGATAATGTCCGGTCCGGCATCCAGCCTCACCGGCGCGATGATCTACGCCGGGATCGGGGATGCGCTGATAGCCGATATAGGCGGAACCACGACAGATCTCGGGATAATCCGCGGAGGATTCGTAAGAACTCTGGATTCCGGTTCCGTCGTAGGGGGCCACAGAACCAGAGTCCGCGCGGCGGACGTATCGACGTACGGGATCGGCGGCGACAGCAGAATCTCTGTAGAGAAGGGCGGAATCGCGCTTTCTGCGATAAGAATAATTCCGATATGCATCGCCGCGTCGAAATGGCCCTGCATCGGAGAGCGGATCAAATCGCTGAAATCTCTGGATTCTTCCCCTTCGGACACCGTATCCGACTGCGAATTCTATACGCTCGCATCGAATGACAATTATTCTTATCTGACGGAATATGACAGGCGTTTTCTCGGGATTCTCAGAGAAAGACCCTTTTCTGTAAGGGAAATCTCCGAAATAACAGGAATCCCCTTCGAAAGATTCTGCCTGAAGGATCTGGAATCCGGAGGGTACGTTACCAGAATAGGCGTCACGCCCACCGATTTACTCGCCGCCGAAGGCACCTACAGGGAATATGATACCGGAGCGTCCGCTGCGGCGGTGTCTCTTCTGGCTCGCAAAGCGGGCATGGATACGGATAATTTCATCAGGATGGCGAAGAAAGCCGTCGCGAGGAAGATCTGCACATGCATAATGGATCACATGATCAGATCGGAATCGGGAAAAGACCAGATAGACGAAAGAGACAGGCTGATAATCGACGAGGTCCTGCGGGACTCCGGAGACTACGATATAGCGATGAGGCTGAAAATGCCTATAGTAGGAATCGGGGCTCCGGCAGGCGCCTGGCTCCCCGGCGTCGCTGATTTTTTCGGCACGGAGCTGATTCTTCCCGGAAATTACGACGTAGGCAACGCGATAGGAGCGATATCGAGTTCCGTGACGGAAATCGTAGAGCTGCCGGTACGCGCATCGTTCAGGGATTTCTCGGAAAATCCGGAATGCGTAGTATACAACGGGAAAGATGTTTTCGAATTCCCAGATAAAGACGAGGCGCTGGAGTTCGCGGTCGGGGAGGCTTCGAAAATCGCTGCTGCGAGAGCTGCGGAATCCGGCGCGCAGGACATAACCATAGAGCATAAAATCACGGAGACCTGCGTAGACGTCGAGGGCAAAGGCAAAAAGATTTTCCGCGGGGCCGCTGTCATCGCGAGAGCCTCCGGAAAACCGGTGATGAAACGGTTCAGCCGAAGAGGCTTCCCGCTGAAACTGAAAACCTGTGCCCCGTCCCTCCGGGAGTACGCATAAAATACGTGCAATCCCCCGTCTTCTAACAGAAAAACGGGGCGGACCGCGTTTCCGGGCCGTTCCCCGGCGTTTATCCAAGATTTATAAAGTCCCTACGTATACCCTTCCGCAGCATGGAGAAGGTCATTGTTATCGGTGCGGGAACCGTCGGTTACTTGGTAGCCGAGACGATCGCGGAAGCGGACGATGTCATGGTCATCGAAAATGACAGACATATTGCGGAAAAGCTCAGAACCGATCTCAATGTCTCAGTTCTTCTGGAAGACGGTTCGAACCCTCAGGTCCTGAGAGACGCTATCAGAAAGCACTCTGCGGAAACCGTAATCTCCACGCTGAAAGACGATTCCGCCAATATCCTCATCTGCATAATGGCGAAAAGAATCAAACCCGAAATAAAAACGGTAGCCTCCGTCAACAACCCGGATTTCTATAACGAGATCAAATCCGACGAATATCCGGAGATCGATTTCGTAATGTCTCCCGAGCTGAAGGTCTCCGAGAAAATGTTCAGAATCGCCTCTCTCGAGAACGCGATAGATTACGAGCTGGTTGATGAGATCAATGCCGGAGTGGCGATTTTCAAAGTCAGACCGGAGCATAAAATCGTGGAAAATACCGTTCTTAATCTGGATCTTCCTGAAAACTGCACGGTTTTCGGAATTTACCGCGACAACAAGCTGCATCTTGATACCGACACCATGGAAATACGCGAGGGCGATGAGATCTGCGTCTTCGGAAGCGAGGAAAGCCTGGAGAAATTCAACAAAATGATGATGGAAACCGAGATAAAAACGACGGAGGTCATTATTCTGGGAGGATCCATCGTCGGAACCAACGTCCTCAAAAACTTCCTCGCCAATAAGCGCAAGCCTCTTCTGAGTCTCGTAGAGATCGATTACGAGAGAAGCATCTATCTGTCGAAAAAGTTCCCGGATGTGACGATCCTCAACGGGGATTTCAAAGATCCGCGGGTCCAGAGAGCCGAGAACATTTTCAAAAGCGATTGTCTCATCATAACGTCGGGCTCCGACGATACCAATCTTCTCATGTGCATGTCGGCGAAAGACAAAGGCTGCAAGGTGATTTCCCGTTATTTCAAACCCGAATTCAAGGAGATATTCAAAAACACCGGGCTGGACGCCATCATAGGCTACCACAGGATAATCACGAACGAGATCGCCAGATGCATTCTGCCGAACGAGGTCGCTTTTCTCACGTTAAAAGAGTCCAAAGAGCTTTTCTTCATACACAACGTAAACAAAGATTCCGTATTCAGCGGCAAATATCTGGGGGACGTGCACATCCCCGACGGGATAAAGATCGTTGCGATCCTCCGCCCGGGAGAAACCGGCGGAATCATATATCCCGAATTCGACACCCGCATGCTGGACGGAGATCAGCTGATAGTATTCACCAACCTCTCCAAAGAATCCGAATTCAGGAAACTTTTCAAGAAGGACATCCTGCCGGAGATGTGATTGCGTTGTCGATAATGGAACGCAACAAATTCGCGGTCTGGAGCAGCACCTACGTTAAAACGTTCGGACTGCTGGAGCTGATAATCTCG
>JAEEKU010000078.1 GCA_016282555.1 Methanomassiliicoccaceae archaeon | reverse complement strand
GCCGTGTATTATCGCTTTCTCCTTGCGGTCGTCGACCGTGTCTCCCCGGGGGGGCTGGGGGGGGCGGTCGGGGATGTTCTCGTCCTTCTTCGTCCTGTGCTCCTCGGCCTGGCCGGCGGCGAAGTTCCTCTCCAGGAACAAAATAGCATCGTCGGTGGTGTGGAATCCGTTGGGAGCGTAGGTTTTCCTGTCGTATGAGGATTCGATGTTGGCGTAGACGATGGTCTCCATCTGGGGATCGGAGACGATGGCCTCGAAGATCTCCTGATCCGATTCCATTCCCAGCGCCTTCATCAGAGCGACGAGCGGAATGGAGCTGGAAGTAACCGGAACGGAAACCATGAGCGTTCCGTCCTTCTTCTTTTCCATGAGAGTCAGGGCGCGGTATCCGTCTTTCTGGGAGAAAACCTTGGCAATTTCCACCGCGGTGCCGTAGCGCTCGTTGTACTCGACCATGACCCTGTTGGGGGCCAGATCTTCAAGGGTGATCAGAACTCTCTCGGAACCGGCGATGATGAAGTATCCTCCGGGCTCCTCCGGATCCTCCATGCAGCGGGTGAGCTCCTGTTTGTAATCGGCGTCGGAGATGGTGCGCTCGAGACGCCTCTCTATGGCGGCTTTGTTAAGGTTGCAACCGGCGGACTTGACCATCATGGGGAGATCCCCGACGTGGACCCATTTGCTGTCCTCGGGAATGTCCTTCTCGACCCCGTTCTCCCAGATCTCGAACCTCACGTAAACAGGGGACATGTAGTTGAGATTCCTGAGCCTGGCCTCCATCGGGGTGAGTTCGTGGCTGTATCCGTTGGCCTCGGCGACGCAGGGGGGATCTATGCGGATCGTGGGCTTGGCCTGGGGATCGATGTTTCCGTTCTCGTCCCTCTTTCTGCCGAGACGGACGACGATGTCGGAGTTCGTGCGCTCCGGATCCAGCCTTATCACTCCGCGCTCGGAATCGTCGGTGGGAACTCTGATCTCGTCGACGATCTTCTGCATCCTGCTGTCGGGATTGTCGGGCGTGGCGAGAAAGTCGTTAAAGGATGAGGTGTGGTGCGAAACGATGTCGTGCTCGGAGAAATACAGTTTTACTAAATCCCTCAGCCTTTCACCCCCTCGTAACGAGCCTGTATCCCACGAACCTGTGGGCGGTCTCGCTCTTTCTTACGACTTCGATTACGCAGCCCTCTTCGATGGAATCCTAAGATCCGAGTATGGCCTTAGCCTCAGCGGTGTTTTCCAAAGCCTTTATGCCGGGATCGTTTTTCCTGATTTTCGGCAGTTTGTCTTTGGTTATGCCCTTCTCCTCCAGTATTGCCTTCTCCTCTTCGAGACTGAGAAGCCTGTGTTCCGGAACAAGATCGTGTTTCAGAACGTTGAAAATATTGTCCGATGCCAAGTTTTCACCCATCTTTTTTCCGACCGGAAAGGCCGGTTAACGCATTCAAAACCAAAAAACGTGAATGTCACAGTCCTCATACTTGATCCGCCGTTGATCGCTCATGAAGTTGGCGGGCCTGAAGGGATTCGAACCCTTGACCACCTGATTAAAAGTCAGATGCTCTACCTAGCTGAGCTACAGGCCCTTAGACAGCATTGCGCTGAAAGTCCCGAACAAACAGCCGTATTTAAATTTATCTACGTATTGCTCTCCAAGGGAAATCCGGGAAAAAACGGAAGACCCGACCGGGATCGCGCGCGGCTCCGTCCCGCCCTCATCTTCTCCAGCTCTGCGGCGGCTCTTTCGTCGCCCTGATCTGCGGCCTTCGAGTACCATTCCGCCGCCAGCTCGTCGGATTTTTCCGTTCCCTGGCCGTGCTGGTACATGTACCCGAGGCTGTACTGGGCGAAGGAGTTCCCCCGCTCCGCGGAGGATGAAAACAGCCGGAACGCCTCGTCGTACGATTTCGGGACTCCTTTTCCGAAATAATAGAGATCGGCCAGGCGCATCATGGCCCATGAGTCTCCCTTTTCCGCCGCCTTAGAATACCATTCCGCCGCCGTCTCCGGAGACTGTTCCGTCCCCAGACCGCGTTCGTAAAAATATCCGAGCCTGGCCTCCGCAGATGTGTTTCCCAGCTCTGCGGCTTCGGAGTACAGCCGGAACGCTTCGTCGTACGATTTCGGGACCCCGTTTCCGGCCTCGTACAGCTTTCCGAGACGGTACTTCGGGTACGCGCCCCCTTGCTCCGCCGCCAGAGAGAAGAGCCTCGCGGCCTCCTCGTAAGACTGGAAAACTCCCTGCCCGGTCTCGTACAGATCGGCCAGAAGCCACTGGCCCAGAGAGTTTCCCTGATCGGCGGCCATCCTGAGCCACTTGGCCGCCTCCGGATAAAATTTCGGGACTCCCTGCCCGTTCATGTACAGGACTCCCAGACAGGCCTGCGCCTTCGCGTTTCCCTGATTCGCCGATGCCATGTACCACTTCGCCGCGTCGGTGAAGGATCTGGGGACTCCCCTTCCCTTCTCGTAAGCGTATCCGAGCTTGAACTGGGACCACGCGTGCCCGGACTCGGCGCCTCTGTGGTACCACTTCGCCGCCTCCTCGTAGGATTTCCCGGCGCCCCTGCCGGTTTCGTACATCTGTCCTATTTCTCCCATAGCCCATCCGAAACCCGAGCCGGCGGATTTCAGATACCATTCCATAGCGTCTTCGTAAGACTGCGGAACGCCGCTGCCGGTTTCGTACGCGTATCCGAGCAGAGCCTGGCATTCGCCGTCGCCGGCTCCGGCTCCCGCGCGGTACCATTCCGCCGCCTTCTCTAAAGACTTCGGAACGCCCCTGCCCGCGGAATACATGTTTCCCAGCTCCAGCGAAACGAACGGGTCGCCGCGCTTCGACGCTCTCATATAGTAAAACGCAGCCTTCTCGTCCGAAACTTCCGCGCCCGTTCCCGTTTCGTACATGAATCCGAGGAGAATATCAGCCTCCTCGAATCCCAGATCCCCGCATCCGGAGTACTACTCCACCGCCCCGGCGTCCGTCTCCGGAACCGTCCAGCCTAGATTGGTCAGCCTGGCGAAGCGCCTGGAGATGCTGTGATCCTATCTCCGGATGCACCATCTGACTATCGCGGCATCGCTGGATACTTTCGTTTTGCAACGGACAGGATCCGCCATCGGATCAGCTCTTTCCCGTTTTCCTTCCGAAAATAAGATATCCGGTATGGCCGAGCATGTCGAAGGAGGGCCTCACGCCTCCGGGATGCACCTCCAGCCCCCTCTGCAGATTCTCCAGAGCGTAAACGCCGGAGTATCTCTTCTCTCTCATCGCGATCACGGCGGATTCGGCCTGGTTCATGTTGGGAACGTACGCGCACACCCTTCCGCCGGAGCGGACGTGCTTGTCCAGATTGTCCAGCGCGATCCACGGATCCGGCATGTCCATGGTCAGAACGTCGTAGGGCCCGCCGGACGGCTCCGCCTCCCTCGCGTCTCCGATCTCGAAGGACCAGTATCTGTCCAGACCGGTTCTGGAGACGTTCTTTCCCGCTCTGGAGGCGTTCTCCTGCTTAAGCTCCAGCGTATGCACGTGCCCGGACGGCGCGACGGCGTGCAGCAGGGCGGTGGTAAGACCTCCCGATCCCGCTCCTACCTCCAGCACCCTGTCCCCGGATTTCACGTCGCAGTGCATCAGAATCGTCGCGGCGTCCTTCGGAGTGATCACCTGCGCCCCGCGCTCCAGGGACTGCATCAGCTCCAGCACGCCCGGGCGGAATACCCTGTACTCCCTTCCGGCGATGTTCACCGCGTCGCCGTCGCCGAGACCGGAGAAACGGCTGCCGTCGACGGTGCCCAGCGATCCGATTTTAACCATTCCGGGAATGACTTTAAGCCAGTAGCGCTTGCCGCCCCCGTCCTCCAGATAGACGGTCTCGTTCTCTTCGAAAGCCATGCTTCACCGTATGCCGGGAAACGTTAAAAAGAAAGGTGCCCCGGAGGGGCGTTTCCTCACATCGTGTGCGCCGCGTAAGCGGGAACCGTTACGGGCTTCCCGCACATGATGCATTTTCCCTCGAACTTCTCGGGAATGTACGGGGTTCCCAGAATCTTGAATCCGGTGGTATCCTCGAATCTGTGCCCGCACTCGGCGCATCCGCACCATCCGAACCTGAGGATCT
>JAEEKU010000077.1 GCA_016282555.1 Methanomassiliicoccaceae archaeon | reverse complement strand
TTGGTTTTGCGTCCGGCTTTCCCCCTTCCCGGAATTATCGTCATGTATCTGTCGCATCCGGGGAAGCATTCGGCCGGGGCGCACATGACTTTTCTGGCGCCCTGATAATAAACTTCCCCGATGGTGAGCTTCATGGGAAGATGGTACTCGTAATTCCTCTTTCCGCGGATGATAAACGCTCCTCTGGGAACGAACTCTCCCGGGTTGGGGGTTTTGCTCACCTGATCCGGATACACCCAGAACGCCCCTCCCTCCGCCAGGGCGGCGACCCACGCTTTGGACTGCGCTATGGCGAAATGACAAGCCGCCCTCAGCTCGTCCGGCGAAGCGGAGATTCCTTCCTTGAGAATCACAGACGGCGCGCCGTGGACGTCCGCGTGGGCGTAAACGTCGTTCTCTTTGAGATGCTTCTTCACTATGCTGTCGTTGGTGTGCGTATCCCTTCCCGCGATGACCAGCTTTCCCCCGGGAGTCACGAACCACTTGTATCTCTCGAACCAGAACTGTTTGGTTGGCTGGGCCTTTCCGGCGGCCAGAGCCCTCTCTTTATCGATGTTCTTCTGCAGTTTCGCGAGAAGCGCGTTGCTTTCGCCGAGAGCCTCGGCTGCACGCCTGGCCTTCTCCCCGATATCCTTTCCCTTCTGGTACAGGATCGAAGCGTTCGCATCCAGATTTTTAGTGTAATCGAGAGTGACGGTCTCTCCGGCCAGCTTAGCGGTCACCCGGTTCGCGGAGGGATCTATGCTTTCCACGTACGGGATCTTCATCGCGCCCTCCCTCAGCTTCTCCCAGGTCAGTTTTTTCGACTGCTCGTTCAGAACCTTGAGAAGCTCGTCGGTTTTCTGATAATCGGTGTAAAGGGATTCGGCCTTTCTGCGGAGCTCCTCCTCCGCCGCCTTGTACTCTTCGAGGGTCTCCTCCTGCTTCGAGATCCTTTTCCTGAGCTTTTCGACTTCCGGATCCACATAGGCTTCCTCTTCCGCATCCGAGATCTCAGTCATGAAGATGTGAATCATCTCGGACATCGTGGCGTAACTTCTGCTCTCCAGTCCGGATCTGGATTCGAGTTTCATGGGAGCGAAATCCTCGATTTTCCCGTCCTTGAGATAAGCTGTGGGCTCGGGAGCCTCCATAGCGTACCTGACGATATCTTTCATCGCCCGGTACATCTCCGCGACCTGTCCGTCGGTGACCTGCGAAGACGGAACCGATTTGCCGATTCCCACCCTCTTGCAGATCTCTTCCGCATACTGGCCTCCCAGATTCACGGAGGTCGCGAGAGTTCTGACCGCATCCGAATCGGATGAGCGGAAAGACGAGAGAAACTGCTCTTCGTCGGAATCCGTGGGATCGAAACGGGATTTCGGCACGACGTATTCCGAGCCGGGACGGACGGTACGATCCTTCCACGTTTTCTGTATGAGACAATTAAGAATTACCCCGTCTTTGATCAGAAGAACGTTTCCGCCCCCGAACATTTCGAAGACCAGTTTATATTCTCCGTCGGATTTTACGAGCGAGAGCTCCACTGCCCTGTCGAATCCTATCTGGCGCACGCCGGCGACTCTCGCGTTATCGATATATTTCCTGAGAAAAGAAGCGAACGACGTGGGCATCGAGGGCGTCTCGGGTTTGACCGCGGGGCTGTAAAGCCATTTCCCGTCCTTGAAGAAGAGTTCTTTTTTGCCCTCGCCCTGAACGTTGAAGCGGAACAGGACGTTTTTAGCGCCCCAGTGGTATATCTTATCCATATGGGCGCCTTCGATTCCGGATATTTCCGTGACGATCGACCGGACATCGAACGAACTCATTTCTTTCTTCATGCGTTCCGGTTAGTCGTTTCATCAGATAAGGATTGCCGGAGCCCGTACAGATACTTTTATAAACAATCGCATAATAGCCCAGTCTGCACATGCCGCTGTGGCTAAGGGGTATAGCGACGCCTTGGTAAGGCGTAGGTCGTGGGTCCGATTCCCATCAGCGGCTCTCCTATTTTTAAAAAATTGTTAAGGAAGTGAAACTGCCGCAACGGAGCGGCGTTTAAAGAAAATCAGCAGATTCTCGGTACCGGATCGCCGGCCGGCGCTTCGAGGATCCTTCTTCCTCCGATTTCGGTTTTCAGAACTACCCTCTCGACGCCCGCGGTCGCCGTTCCGATGATCGCGGCGTTTCTTCCCTCGGGAGTTCTCCTGAGCGCTTTGAGAACCTCCTCGGCCATCTCCGGAACCACTCCGATGACGGCTTTCCCCTCGTTCCCTATGCTTAAAGGATCGATGCCGAGAAGATCGCATGCATTTACGACGCCGTCCCTCAGAGGAATGCTGGAATAATCGATCTCCATCCCCACATGGGATTTGGAGCACCATTCGTTCAGAGTGTTGGCCAGACCTCCGCGGGTCGGATCCTTCATGGCTACGATTCCTCCGGCTTTGAGCCCTTCCTCGATCATTCCGTTGAGCGGAGCGACGTCGCTCCGGACCTCGCTTTCGAATCCGTATCCCTCCCTGAAAGACAGCAGGGCGATTCCGTGATCTCCCACATATCCGGACACGATGACGGAGTCGCCGGGCCTCAGGGACGAATCCGTGCACCACCTGTTCTCCACCTTTCTGTACTCGGCCGCGACGGAGAGATCGGAGTCGAGATACTTCGATCTCTTTCCCACGGCGGACGTCGACATGACCATCTGATCCACGGCCCCGGACTCCACGACTTTGGTATCCCCGGTAGCGATAGGAACCCCGCACTCCGCGGCGGTTTTCCCCATGCTCTCCATCGCCCTGTCCACGAGATCTATGTCCAAGCCCTCCTCCAGAATCACGGAGCATCCCAGAGCTACGGG
>JAEEKU010000076.1 GCA_016282555.1 Methanomassiliicoccaceae archaeon | reverse complement strand
GCTATGATAGAAGACATTATCTCCAGATCAGCGAAGGGGTACCCCCTCGGCACCAGAGACGTTTACGAGCTTATGCAGATTAAGGATCCGGATTCTCTGGACATGCTTTTCTCAGCCGCCGGAAAGGTCAGGGACAGAATGTTCGGAAAGAAGATCTTCACATACGGATTCGTATATTTTTCGACGTTCTGCAAAAACGACTGCACATTCTGCTATTACAGACGGTCCAACGGCTCCATAGGGAGATACCGGAAGACTAAAGAAGAGATTATCAGCCTTTCCGCGAATCTTCTGGATGCCGGAGTCGATCTCTCCGATCTCACTATGGGGGAGGATCCGGAAATGTACGCCGGCGGTTACGAAGGGCTTCTGGACATTATCTCGGGGGTGCACGACGAAGTCGGGATCAGCATAATGGCATCTCCCGGCGCGATGCCTCAGCATATGTTTCCGAAGATCAGGGAAGCGGGAGCGGACTGGTTCGCTTGTTATCAGGAGACTTACAACAGACCGCTTTTCGAGGAGCTGAGGCTCAGGCAGAGCTTCGATGACCGCAGGAACCAGAAGATATGGGCGAGAAAAGCCGGTCTTCTCGCCGAGGACGGAATGATGATCGGTCTGGGGGAAAGCGTCAGAGACAGGGCGGACACCATCGTCAGCATGGGATCCCTCGGATGCGAGCAGATCCGGGCCATGACCTTCGTGCCGCAGGCCGGAACTCCGATGGAGAAAACGGTTCCGGAGAATCCTGACGAGGAACTCAAAGCGATCGCCGTGATGCGTCTGATGTATCCGGATCGTCTGATCCCGTGCAGTCTGGACGTGGAAGGCATATCCGGCCTCGAAACCAGAATTAAAGCAGGAGCAAACGTCGTCACGTCCATCGTGCCTCCGAGCAACAACCTCGCGGGCGTGGCCCAGCACGAACTGGATATAGAGAACGGAAACCGTTCGGTGGAGCACGTGTTCGAAATGCTGGAGGATCTTGGCCACCGCCACGCCACCGCCACGGAATACAAATCCTATCTCCATTTCCTACGCGCGAAGAGGCGATGGCCGTGATCGACACAGCGCTGCTGTGGGTGATCGCGGGAGGCGTTCTAGAACCGGCCTGGGTCATCGCTCTGAAAAAGTATGATACTGCGGAGAAGCACAGATACGCCTGGCTGGCGGTCATGGTTTTCTTCATGTATCTCAGCCCTTTCTGCGTCGGAATGGCGATGAAGACGATGGATCTCGGGATCGCGTATTCCATGTGGACGGGCATGGGCGCGGTATTCGCGATGATCGCCGGTTACGTTCTTTACCATGAAAAAGCCGGAATCGCTAAAATATTGCTGGTCTTCATGATTCTGGCCGGAGTCACCGGGCTCCATCTGTCCTCGGGGTGGGCGGTATGAGCAAGGCGTGGCTGTGGGTCCTTCTCGGCGGAATGTTCGAAACGGTGTGGGCTACCACCATGGATCTCTCCGAGGGATTCTCGGATATGTTCTGGGTCGCGGTCACCATACTGCTGATGCCGCTGAGCGTCATATTCCTCAACAAAGGACTGAAAAGCGGGCTTCCCGTGGGCCCCTGCTATTCCGTCTGGGTGGGGATAGGGGCCGCCGGAGCGGTCATTGTAGGAATGATTCTCTTCGGCGAATTTCCGAACATTTACGGATACTTCTTCCTGGCGCTCATACTGGCGGGAGTGATCGGTCTGAATCTTATCACCGGTTCGGAGGATTCCTGATCCGGCATTCCATCGCGTGATTTGCCCGGATAAAAAATCAGAATGTGCGGAACCGGTCCGCAATTCTGATAAAAAGTTTCACTGCGGGGATCTGACGGTGACGTTGCTGATTCCGATCGTCTTTCCGACGGAAGAGAACAGAGCGGTGAGATCCGCATCGCTGGCGAGGTTTCCCGCATCGTAAAGCGCGTATTCGTTGGACTGGATGAGAATATTGTCTTTGTAAGCCGCGAAGTAAAGAAGAGTGAATTTGGTCATGGTTCCCATAACCACGTCGAACTTGACGGCGGTAATGTTTTCGAATCCCGACACATCGAGCTGCACCGGAACGGCGCCCATCATCCCCGATTTCGCTTTTATCGATTCGGAGAGCTTCTGGTATTCCGCGGCGGCATCGGATCTCTTCTGCCAGGTTATTATGCTGTACTGGAGGCGCTCGCTGTCGTTCTTTTTGGAAACGGCGGCCGCGGATGCCGTCGAGCCGTCCTGAACGGTCAGAGGGCCGAAGACGCCGTTGTAATCGTTCTGAAAAATCGTGGCGCACGAAACCATGTCTTTTTCCTGTTTGTTGTTTCCGCCGTTGTCATTGCCGCTGAAGAACATCGCGGCGGCGACTATTACGATGATCGCGGCCGCTGCGACCGCAATAATCGCGATTTTATTTTTTTCCATATGAAATCTCCTCTTGGATGTATGTCGGAACAATCATCCGGTATTAAATAACGTTCCCGATCCATGATGGATTAATATTCCGAATGTTAATATAATGCTACAAGATTCGAACGAAGGCATGGATAAAAAGATCTTGATCGCGGCCGCGGCTGCAGTCATAATCATCGCAGCCGCCGCAGCCGTTATACTATCGCAGAATCCGTCTCAGGAGCCGTCCGCGC
>JAEEKU010000075.1 GCA_016282555.1 Methanomassiliicoccaceae archaeon | reverse complement strand
CGGATGAAATTGAAACTGGCAGTTTACCATGTTTCACCGCTGTCCCGCGACGGCTCACTCTTACGAACGATCCGTCTGACGGAACATTCGTAGCATCGAACGTCAGAATCATGAGTGCACGGCGCTCCGCGCCGGAGATCACGAATCTCCATCTGCGCACTTTGGTAGTGCGTAAAATATGGTACGCATAAATGATATTTAAATTTATCCACAAACAAAAACCCTTGTTTCCGGATTGATCTCGCATCCGGAACACGGTCCCGCGACAAATCCCGGATAAGAGCATCTCCGCCACACCATAAGATATATAATAGGGCCGTAATTGGCACCCGTTGTTAAAATGACCGAAGAAGAAGACTACCTCTCATTACTGGACAGAGCCAAGATCGCATGTCCGGAAATCACGGAGAACCATGAAAGGTTCGAACTTCCCGAACTCGATATACTTCAGGAGGGAAAAATCACCGTTTTCAGGAATTTCATCGATGTCGCCGACAAACTCAGAAGAGATTCCACCCACCTTCTCCAGTTTATGCTGAAGGAGCTCGGTACTCCCGGAAACATAGAAGGCCGCAGAGCGGTGTTCAAAGCCAAGATCAGCCCCCAGACCATCAACGACAGAATTCAGACATACACCGAAACCTATGTCATCTGCTCCGAGTGCGGGCTTCCCGACACCAAAATGGTGAAAGAGGACAGAACCCTTATGCTCGAATGCGAAGCCTGCGGAGCCCGCAGACCTATCACCGTGAGGAAAACGTCTCACACCGAAAGCCTGAACACCCTCAAAGAGGGAGATATAATAGAGATTCTCATCACCGACCTCGGCAAAAAGGGCGACGGCACCGGAAAGTACTACGACTACCTCATAGTCGCTCCCGGAGCCGTAAAAGGAACCAGAATCCACGCTAAGATCACCAAAATCTCCGCGAAAACTGCATTCGCCGTCCCTACGACCGAACCTTGCACGCGCTGATGAAATATTTTGTAGAATCCTACGGCTGCACGATGAACTTCGGAGAGGGGCGGAAACTCTCCGAAGAGATGGCGGCCATGGGATATTCCGAAGCGGATTCTGCCGAAGACGCGGATATCGTTATTCTGAACACCTGCACCGTTGTGGAAACAACCGAAAAAAAGATGATTTCCCGGATCTCCGAACTGAAAAAAGCGGGAAAGGAAATCGTCGTCACGGGGTGCATGGCTAAAGCCCAGCCGCAGAGAATCGAGATCCGCCTTCCCGGATCCGCCGTTATTCCTCCGCGCAGCTACGGCGATTTCCCGGAAATAATAAAATCGAAATACGGAATCGCCGGACCCCCGGTTCCGGTTTCGTACGGAAACGATGCGATACTGCCTATAGCGCAGGGATGCCTAGGCTCCTGCACCTACTGCATAACCAGGCTCGCCCGCGGAAGGCTTATGAGCTATTCCCCTAAATCTATAACCGAAGATTTCAGAAAATTCGTAAAATCCGGCGCGAAGGAGATCCTTATCACGGCCCAGGATACGGCGTGCTACGGATTCGACACCGGAACCGATCTTCCTTCCCTCCTCTCCGGGCTTCTGGAGACCGGAGGCGATTACAGGATAAGAATCGGAATGATGAATCCGAACGCCCTTTCCAGAATCAAAGACGATCTGACCGAGGTCATGAGGGACCGGAGAATATACAGATTCCTCCACGTCCCGGTCCAGAGCGGCAGCGATTCCGTTCTTAAAAGGATGAACCGCGGATACACGTCCGGCAGCTTCCTGGAACTCATAGAATCGATCAGAGAGATTTATCCGGAAATCAGCATCGCGACGGACATAATCACGGGATTCCCGGGGGAAACCGATGAGGATCACGCCGCGACTAAAGATCTGATCGTAAAACTGAGGGCGGATACCCTGAACATAACCCGCTTCTCGCCGAGGCCCGGAACGGCCGCGTTCTCGATGGAGCAGGTCCACGGAAGAATCGCCAAAGAGAGATCCGCCGAACTGACCGGACTGAAAAACTCGCTCGAATACGAGATCAACTCCCGTCTCGTCGGCAAGACTTTTACCGCAGTGGCGTCCGAAATAAAAACGGGAACGATAATGCGCACGGACAACTACAGGCCGGTCGCGATCCCGGACATTCTTCCTCTTGGAACCCGCGCCGATGTCGAGATCACCGGATGCAGATCCACGTACCTCACCGGAAAACTCAAAGAATAATCCCGAAAAACGTTTCTGTATCGGTAAAAGAAGAAAACCGATAAACCATTATAACGGAAGCATGATGACGAGACATAGTCCTGTGGTGTAGCGGTCAATCATGCCGGCCTTTGGAGCCGGCGACCCTGGTTCGAATCCGGGCAGGACTGCCATCGCAACCCCGCCGGATTCCGGGTTTCAGATTTTGGGTTCTTTGGAGATTATCTCGTCTACGTCTTCCATCTCCTCTTTGACGATCCTGTTCATCTTCTCCGTCTCCGCCTTGATCTCCTCCTGGGAGGGAATCGAGCCGAGAACGGAATCGGGATCTCCTACGGCTTCTTTTATTCCGGCCGTATCGGAAACTTCGCGGTCGGGAACGGATCTGGCCGTGCCTATGTAGTCCGATATGCCCTCGACGAGCCTCGTGACTTCCATGGGGAAGAATATCTTGGAAGATTCTCCCTTCCCCACTTCCTGCAGAGTCTGCATCGAAAGAACCGACAAAGCCTTGGAATCCATCGCGGCGGCTCCCACTGACATTATCCTCAGCTTCTGGGCTTCTCCCTGTCCTTCGAGGATTGTCGCCAGCCTCTTTCCCTCGGCTTCAAGAATCATAGACTGCCTGAGACCTTCGGCCTCGAGAATGCGCGATTTCTTCTTTCCCTCGGCTTCGAGGATGGCCGCGCGCTTCAGACCGTCGGCTTCGAGAATTGCCGCGCGTCTCCTTCTCTCCGCGGATGTCTGCTCTTCCATGGAGTCCTTGACTTTCCTCGCGGGATCCACTTCCCTGATCTCGACGGCTTCGATCTTGACTCCCCATTTGTCGGTGCTCTCGTCGAGAATGTCGCGGAGACTGACGTTTATCTTCTCTCTGGAGGAAAGAATCTCGTCGAGCTCCATCTCTCCGATTATGGATCTCAGAGTGGTCTGGGCGAGATTCACGGTAGCCAGACGGTAATCGGTCACTTCGAAGAACGCGTTTTTGGGATCGGTCACTTTGATATAGATAACCGCATCGACATTCACGGGGGAGTTGTCCTTGGTAATGACCTCCTGCTTGGGAACATCGAGAACCTCGGTACGGAGATCCATCTTCACAACCCTGTTTATCAAAGGGCACACGATGTTCAGACCCTGGTTCAGAACCCGGACGAATTTACCGAGACGCGTGTAAATCGCCTGCTCGTAAGGCTGAACTATCTTTACTCCGCTGGTAACAGTGATGATCGCTGCGAACATCACTATAAGAACGACGATAATCACTACATCCATTTACTTATCACTCCTCTGTCAGTCTGCGGACGAAAATGTGAACCCCTTCGCTTTTTACCACCACGACCGGAGTTCCGGTTTCCAGCTCCTCTTCGGAATCAGCGGACCAGATCTCCGAACCGATCTTCACCTTTCCCTTCAGAGTTCCCGGCTTGGTACCGGAAGTGACGGTTCCCTGTTTGCCGATAAGAGATTCGGTAACGGTCGTCTCCGGAGGCCCCGGAACCGCGAGACGCTGATACGCTTTGACCGTCAGCACGGTCACGGGAACCGCGATGACGACTGCGATCACGGGAGACCACCAGGACATCATTATATCCGGGTAAACCGAACCGATGATTCCCAGTATTATCATGACCGTTCCCGGAATCACCAGGAAAGCGCCGGGGCTGAAGGCCTCGTATATGAGAAATGCTGCTCCGAGAACTATCAGAGCGACTGCGATCATAAAAGGGTCCATGAATTTCTTATCGGAATACGGATATATAAAAAGAAAGAGGAAAGACTATACGAAACCTGTGTAACGGCTAGACCACACTCCAGCGGCGTCGAAGGACATTAGTTGGCCCGGACTGAACTCCTCGGGGGACCTCGGAGCTTACATCCGGCCTCTATCAAACCCGTCATTTACGGGCGTCCTGAGAGTACCTCTTTTTTAAGGCGGCTTCGAGCTTAGATGCCTTCAGCTCTT
>JAEEKU010000008.1 GCA_016282555.1 Methanomassiliicoccaceae archaeon | reverse complement strand
CCGTCGTTATCCCGGCGGCGGGGCCCGGCGGTGGTGAATCCCGCTCCTCCCTCGCCGGCGAGTTCCGTCTCGGTGGGGCCAGCCAGATCGGAAGGGATTCCGCTGAAGGCTACCCTGCACTCTTTTGAGATCTTCTTAATGTCCATTACCTCGATCTCCCTGTCCAGGGTCTCTCCGCTGTACACGTAATCCCTGACTTTGAGGACATCCGACAGTTTCTTGCCGCGGGATCTTTCCGACGCGTACAGTCCCTCCATCTCGAAATACGGGTGATCTTCCAGCATCTGGATGAATCTCTGTCCGATCATTCCGGTTGCTCCCAAGACTGCAACTTTGATTTTGCTCATTGCGGACACACTTCCTTTGCCGACCCTCATTACTGGATTATGATAAAAAACTGTTTATTATTCCCCGGGAAAAACGGGAACCGGGCGCGGCCGCACGGTTTCCGTTATATTATTGCCGCAGATTGTTCCGTTTTCCCGTCCAAGCGAATTAAATAATAATGATCCGCCGATGTCGTCTCCGGTTCCGGAGCTGTCGCGCGCGGCGGTCCGGGAATGAAGGAACGGGAGAATCGGACTGTGATTAAAATCGAATTCGAAGTGAGCAGGATAGGATATGTTCTTTACAGAAACGGAATGAACCCCGTGATAACCGCCTCCGCGGAGACGGACGAGGATCTGGACAACGCCGTTTTCACGATCAGGTCCGAGCCTCCGTACATCATGGAATCGTCGTTCAAGGCGGACCGCATCGACGCCGGGACTTCGCTGGATCTGAGAAAGCATCTCCGCATCAGCATGGATCCCTCGCTGCTGATATCCGCCGCCGACACCGTTCCCTGCCGCGTCTTTCTCGAAGTTTCCGCGGAAGGAGCGGAAAGCCTGTCCGAATTCTGCGATACCGAGATTCTTCCGTTCGAATACTGGCCGGGCATCGAGAGCTCTGAGCTCATCGCTTCTTTCGTAACTCCCAACGCCGAGTGCATTCCGATGATAAGATCCGCCGCCTCCGATATCCTGGGAGAGTGGAATATGGATCGCTCGCTGGAAGGCTATCTGGGCGACAGGAACAGGGTTCTCGCCATGGCCGCGGCGGTTTATATCGCCATACAGAGGCTCGGAATCAATTACGTTCTTCCTCCGGCGGGTTTCGAATCCTCCGGCCAGAGGATCAGGCTCCCGGAAGCCGTCGTTTCCTTCAAAGAAGGGACCTGCGTGGATCTGGCGGTGCTGTACTGTTCCGTGCTGGAATCCGTCGGCCTGAACACCTTCGTCTTCTTTTCCAAGGGACACGCTTTCGCCGGATTCTGGCTCGTCGACGAGTACATGGCCGACATGGTATCCGTGGACAGCGCGTCCATAACCCGGCTTATCCGCAACCACGACGTGGCTGCCGCGGAATGCACTTCTCTCTGCGTTTCGCGCTGGACTTCGTTCGACGATGCCTGCGCGGCCGGCCTGAACAGACTGGATAACGCCGACGATTTCATCTGCGCGGTCGATATACGCAGATCCAGATCTTCCGTTCTTCCCCTTCCGACCCGCCGTTTCGAGAACGGAGCCTGGGTCGCGGACAGGGAGATCGTCATTCCGGACGCCGGCGCCCCGAGCAGGGTCGGGGATATTTACGAGGAAACCGACTCCAGAATGATAACGAAAACCGACGTCTGGAAAAGGGAGCTTCTGGACATCAGCAACAGAAATCCGCTGGTAAGCATGAAGGCCGGGGCCAAAGCGGCGGCCCTCATGATATCCGATCCCCCCTCGTTCGAGGACGCCTTTCTGGAAGGGACGCAGTACACCCTGATGCCCAGGCCTCAGGACTGGAACGGCTCCAAGTTTTACTCGGAGAAGCCTTTCGAGACCGGGTATTACATCAAAAACTATTCCAAGGCCTGCCCGGACGACATAGCCAGAGGCTGGATCAGAACCCCGCTTTCCGATACAGATATGCAGTCGTCTCTGAAGTCGGTGTACCGCCTGTACAGGAGGGAGCTGGAGGAGAGCGGATGCAACTCCCTGTTCGTTACGGTGGGGGTTCTGAGATGGTTCGAGGACGGCGGCTGCAAGAGTCCCCATTACGCTCCGCTCATTCTCATTCCGGCGGAGCTTATCAAGAAGCAGAAGAATTTCATTCTGGCCAAATACGACGAGGACGCCGTTTTCAACGTCACGCTGGCGGAGAAGCTCCGTCAGGAATACGATATCACTATTACGAACATAGATCCGCTTCCGGCGGACGAGAACGGGATTCATGTCGAGCGCGTGATGCAGAACGTCCGCAGATGCATCGAGGGGATGGAAGGATGGGAGGTTCTGGACAGCACCGCGCTGGGCGTCTTCTCGTTCAGCCAGTACGCGATGTGGAAAGATATCGACAAGAATATGGAAAGGCTCTGCGCGAATCCGATAGTCTCCGCGATGGTCTCGGGAGGGGTGTATCACGCGGACGAGGAGCTGGGCACCGGAGCGGATCCGTACGGGCTCTGCCTTACGGTAGCGGCGGACGGCTCCCAGATCAGAGCGGTTAGGGCGGCGGGAGAGGGCAAGTCGTTCGTCATGCACGGTCCTCCCGGAACCGGGAAATCGCAGACCATCACCAATCTCATCTCCGATTCCCTGTACAGAGGGAAAACCGTGCTGTTCGTAGCGGAAAAGAGGGCGGCGCTGGAGGTCGTCCAGAAGAGACTGGAAGAGATCGGCATCGGAAACCACTGTCTGGAGCTGCATTCCGACAAAACCGAAAAAACCAGGGTGCTGGATCAGCTGAGAAAGTCTCTGGAGCCGTGCAAGGAATACGACGTCTCCGAACTGGACTCTCTTCTCGCGGATCTGGAATCCATGAGATCGAAGCTCGACGCCTACGTTTCCGAACTGCACATGAAGCGCGCATGGGGATTCAGCGCCTACGAGTGCATATCCAGATACGAGATGCACAACACTCCCGGAGTCAGAGATCTGAAGATATCCCCGGATACCGCGATGTCGATGAAGCCGGAGATCATCAGCGGCCTGGAAGACGATATACTCAAAGCTTGCAGGGCTTTCGAAATCGCCCGGGAGATGTGCGACACCGGCTCCCTCGCGGATATCAGAACCGATACCCTGGCCGCCTCGCTTCAGTTCGATATCGAGGAGCTTATGGATGCCGCCGAAGAGGCCGCGGACAGGGCGGAACTGCTGGGGAAGAAGCTGTCCGGCCCGGCCGCGGACAACATCGCCGCCGCGGCGCCTCTGACGGGGCTGCTGCTGTCTATGGACGAGAACGTGGTTTCCGACGAGAATTTCGCCGGCATTCCGGAGAAGACGGAGCAGGCGGTTTCCCTCTGGGAAAAGATAATCTCATCGGTATCTTTCGATTCGTTCCTCAATTCCGATCGCGAAACTTTGCTTGAAACCGCGGATCAGGCGGAGAATCTGAAGAACATCCTGTCCGGTCTTCCGCGGATCTTGCAGGATAATATGATGGAAGAGGCGGCGAAGGATATAGCGAGGATCTGCACGGATCTTTCCGGAATTTATTCTGACAGGAAGAGGATCGAAGCCAGGTGGAAGCCTTCCGTTTACTCTTTTGACAGAGGGTTCGGCATTCTGGACAAATGGAAGGAAGCGGACGGGAAGATGTTTTTCAAAGGCTCCGCCAAGAAGAAATTCATTTCCGACGTCTCCTCCGTTCTGGTCAATCCCGGTTCCGATTTCGATTCTCTCAGGGATACGGTATCCGCGATAACCCCGGTTTCCCGCGTTCTCTCCGACTCTGATTCGGTTCTGAAGACGGTACGGTCGGAGATATCCGGCACAGAGGCGGAAAAGGAGAAGCTGATCTCCGTATCTGCGGACGTTTCTTCCGCATTGGAGATGGCGGAGGCCGCGGGAATACCGCCGGATGAGATTAAAAACATCATCGCCGGGGCAGGATCGTCAAGAGAGGATACCGGGAACTATATCAGGGCGGTCGAAGAATGGGAGGAATCTAAGAACAAACTTCTGGAGACGCTGAAATCCGATAAAACGATCACAACCATTCCCGAGTTCAGGGAATACTGCCGCAATCTCCGTCCGAGTCTAGGGGGGATATTCGACTGGGCGAGCTGGAATTACTATTCTTCGAAACTTTCGCAGCAGGGATTCGGATCGGTCGCCGAAGCGATCTCCGAAGGAGCCGATCCGGAGACGGCGGTGAACTCCGCTTACAGATCCCTGTACAAAACGATGATAAACATCTGCCGCCAGGAATCAGAATCGTTAAGGATGTTCAACGCTCCCACGTTCGAGGGGCTGATAGAGAAGTTCAGGAAAACCGACGCTTCTTACACGGAAGTCAACAGAAGCATCCTGAAATACCGGCTTTACAAGAATCTCCCGCGCAACATGGACGGAACGGTTCCGGATTCGGAAGCCGGCAAACTGTACAAAGCGATCAGCGGGAGCCGGATGAAAAAATCCATAAGAACCCTTCTCAGCGAGATCCCTCACATCCTTCCGAGGCTGTGCCCGTGCCTGCTGATGAGCCCGCAGTCCGTTTCCCAGTACATCACCTACGATTACCCGCTGTTCGATCTCGTTATCTTCGACGAATCCTCGCAGATAACGACCGCGAAAGCGATATGCTCGCTGGGAAGAGCCAAGGCCGCCGTGATAGCCGGCGACAGGGAGCAGCTCCCTCCGACGAGGTTCTTCCAGAAGAGGATCGAGGCCGAGGAGGGGGAGGAAGAGTTCGAAGACATGGAAAGCTTCCTGGAAGACTGCCTCGCGCTGAACATGCCCCAGACCTATCTGGAATGGCATTACCGCAGCAGGCACGAGAGTCTTATAGCATTCAGCAACAGGATGTTCTACGACGGCAAGATGCTCACGTTCCCGTCTCCGGACGATCAGGAGACCAGGGTGAGGTTCGTCCGCACGGACGGAATATACGAAAAGGGGAAGCGCTGCAATCCGATCGAAGCCGAAGCCGTCGTAAACGGGATTTACAGAATCGTTATGGACAAGAAATACGACGGCAGGAGCATCGGGATCATAGCCTTCAGCATCAGCCAGCAGAACTGCATCGAAGACGCTATGGACGATCTCCTGGCGGGCAATCCCAAGTTTTCGGCGAAACTGTCCGGAATGTCCGAGCCGATGTTCATCAAGAATCTCGAAACCGTCCAGGGAGACGAGAGAGACATCATTCTTTTCTCCATTGGATACGGCCCGTCCAGGGACGGAACCGTCGCGCAGTCGTTCGGTCCGATTAACCGCGCCGGAGGGGGAAGACGTCTCAATGTCGCGGTTTCCAGAGCGAGAACGGAGATGATAGTGTATTCGTCGATGAGCTATACCGACATCAAACTCACTCCGTCTTCAAGCAACGGGGTCCGCGGAATGAAGGAATT
Organism: Methanomassiliicoccaceae archaeon; assembly: GCA_016282555.1. Taxonomy (GTDB): domain Archaea; phylum Thermoplasmatota; class Thermoplasmata; order Methanomassiliicoccales; family Methanomethylophilaceae; genus Methanoprimaticola. The sequence continues at coordinate 4,830 of JAEEKU010000008.1, read as the reverse complement.
CCTCAGATTCGCCGAGAACGGAGGCCGCTTCCAGGATCAGGGGATCAGGAAATCTTCCGAGTCTTCTTCGTACATACTGAAAGAGATAGCGGATATGCTGAAAGAGGAGGGATACGAATCCCGCTTCAGCATCGGAGATTCCGGATTCAGGGTCGATCTGGGCGTGGTGGATCCGGAAGATCCGGAGAAGTACATTCTGGCGATACTCAGCGACGGGGAGGGTTACAGAAATTCCGACAATACCCGTGACAGAGAGTTCGCGACCGCCGACGTTCTGATTAGGCTCGGGTGGAATGTGATGCACGTCTGGTCCGTCGACTGGTTCTTCAGCAGGAAGCAGACTCTCAGGAGGATCGTCTCCAGGATAAACGAGATACTGGAGAACCGCGCGAAAGAACCGGAGCCCGCCGGCGAGCCGGAAGAGAGCGTTCCCGCGATTCCGGAGGAAGCGGAGATCCCGGAGGAACCTGCGGAGGAAGCCGAGAGCAGGAAGCTTCCGTATGTTCCGCCGGAGATAACTGTGACGGAGGTTCCGGCGGACGCCGCCGCAGCGGACAGAGAAGTAATATCCTCTATCGCAGGGGAGATTATAGAATCCGAATCCCCGGTCGCCGAAGAGCATCTGATCGCTTTATACAGGAAGGCGGCGGGGATCAGGCGTCTCATGGAACCCAAGAAGAAGCTTCTGATTTCGAATCTCAGGGGTCTGTATTCTCCGGAGATCCGCGGGGATTTCGTAACCTACTGGGCGGAAGAGGCGGACCGCGAAATGACAACGTACAGGGTCGCGGATAGCGCGAAGGATTCCAGGGACATCGCCTGCATTCCCTTGATCGAAATCGTGAACGCCTGCGTGGACGTTGCCGAATCATCCGGCTCCGTTCCCAGAGAAACATGCGTGACCGCAGTTGCGAAACTGTTCGGATTCAAGCGTCCCGGAAACAATGTTATCACTATAGTCTCCTCGGCACTGGACATCGCGATCGAGGACGGAAAGATAATCGATGAGAACGGAAATCTGATGGTCGGCTGACAGGTATCACTATAGGGATATTATTTATCAACGGCCGTCCGGTTTCCGGCACCGGGCGGCCGTCGTCCGCCGCCTGAACGGCCTTTTCCTTAATAATATAAACAATGAAATCTTACCGGCACGTATGTTCGGTGCGCTCTCCCCCTCCGCTGTAATGAAAAACGTTTGCAAAGCGCTGGATGCTTCGGACCTCAAGTACAACAAGACTCCGGACGGAGGCGTGACCCTCAGCGCCATGGGCGACGATCTCCCCATAAACATGCTGGTTGCCGCCGACCCTAACAACAAAACTCTCAACATTTACTGCTTTCTCATGTTCGATATTCCCGAAGCCGCGGTGCCGAAGGTTATGAAAGAGCTCAATACCGTCAACAACTCGATCAACAACGGGAGCTTTTTCATCGTGGAGGAGGGCCCCAGGATATGCTTCAAGATAATCCAGAGCTTCTTCGATACCCTGCCGTCCTGCAAGCTCATCCAGCACCTGATCATGATCGCTTTCAAAACTGTCGACGTCAACGACGGCAAGCTTAAAGATCTCATTCCGCAGATAACCAACATGGACGTAATGTACAGCTGATGATCGCATGAGAGATAGAGAGAAACTGGCAGCGTCGAAATTCTCGTGCTCCGAACGCGAAAGGGCGGTGTTCGAGGCCGGAATCAAAATGGCTACGATTTACCACCAGTTCGTGGGCGTTCCGGTGAGCAGGGAGACCGTATCCGGACTGGAAACCGCGATTTCCGAGGCGATATGCGTCCAGCCGTACGTGTCTTCGGCCTGCGTGCGCATTGACAGATCCGTGTTTCCCTCGGATAAAGACCGTTACTCTTACATTTCCCTCACTGGGGATATGATCGATGCGGTCGTGACCGTTGCCGTCGGATGCACCGAAGTGGTTTCGGAAATGAGATATGACAGGGATCTCAAGTATCCTCTGATGTTCGTCTCGTCTGTAAAAACTAAAGAGAAGCGCCCGCAGGAATGATTTCCCGCGGGAAAATGTTTCATCTGTCGGTTATTTCCTCTATTTTCTCTTCTGCCTGGTTGTACAGTTCTTCCATTTTCTCCTTGTATTCGTCGGAGGCGTTCCACAATCCTCTCTCCATGGCCTCCTGAAGGCGGTTCAGGATGTTCATCATCGCATAGGGATTCACGTCCAGCATCCATTCCCTGGTATCTTTGTCCAGAAGATATTTGTCCATGAGGCCGTCGTACATCCAGTCTTCCGCAACGTCGGATGTGGCGCCCCAGGCCATGGTGTATTCCGTAAGGTTCGCCATCTCGGCGGCCCCGCGGTATCCGTGCTCCTTCAGTCCGTTAATGAATTTCGGATTCAGGATTTTGCTGCGGTATACGAACCTGAGCTCTTCTTTGGTGCTGCGGAGTTTGGATTTTTTGGGATCGGAATCGTCTCCCATATACGTGGAGAAGGTGTCTTTGTGTTTTCCGTAAGCGCGGACGAACGCGTTCATTCCGCCGAGATATTCGTAGACATCGTCGCAGTCCAGAAGATCTATCTCCCTGTCCGGCATGTTTTTGATCGTTACCGAAACGGAGCTGAACCTCTTCACGAATTCGTCCTTCATCTTTTCTCCGAAGTGTCCTCTGGAGTATCCGTTGCTGCACCAGTCCATGTAGACATCTGCAAGATCTTTCACATCCTTCCAGGAGCTGGCACCTATCGCGTGGTTGACTCCGGTTCCGTATCCTCCCGGCGGGGCTCCGAATATTCTGACGGCATTTCTTCTGCGGGCCTCGTCGGGGGTAAGTCCCGCGATTATTCCTTCGAACACGTCGCGCCTCATATTGGCGGCAAGCGCATTGTTCTCGTCGTCCTCATCGAGATCCGCGATCAGGTTCACGGCCTCGTCGATCAGATCTATCAGATTAGGGAACGTGTCTCTGAACAGCCCTGTTATATTGACGGTAACGTCGACTCTCGGTCTTCCGAGTTCTTCCAAGGGAACGACTTCCAGATCCACCACTTGTCCGCCGGTGCGCGCCCACACCGGCCTCACTCCAAGCAGCCAGAGGATGTACGCCACGTCGTCGCCGTAGGTTTTCATGGTGTCGGTCGCCCAGATGACGAAACCGACTTCTCTGGGGAATTCTCCCTTTTCATCGACGTTGCGCTGGATCATCTGATCCGCCATGCGCTTTCCGATTTCCCAGGCGGTGCGGGTAGGGATTATATCGGGATCCAGAGAGTAGAAATTGCGGCCCATGGGAAGAACGCCGGCTCCTCCGCGGGTCGGGGCGCCGGAAGGTCCCGGAACGATATGTTTTCCGGAGAATCCGTCCATCATGTGCCCCAGCTCGTCGTCCATCCTGTATATGTTCGGGGCGAGGGTGCCGCACGTGTATTCTATGCTCTTCCTCAGATCATCGGAAACGTTGCCGATGCGGGATATCGCCGTCTCCGCATTGTATCCGTCCGCTCTCATCTGCGCGATTATGTCCCTAATCTCTCCGTCGATTCTGTTCGCCGTCTCTGAATTCAGTTTTCCGTCCGGGCCTATGCCAGACGGATCTTCCAGAATTTTCTGGAAATCGATGCCCTGATTGAACGCGTAAGCGTCCCTGATCGACATGACGTCTCCGTTGTCGAGGCGCATCAGGGAATATACCATCTCGTCGAAGTGGTTCTCTCTGGGAACTCTTCCGAGAACGTGGAGATCCGATCTGATAAGCGCGTCCTTAGCTTCTTCCAGATACTCGTGCAGAGGGATGATGTAATCTCCGAATCCTTCCGGACCCGGATCCGTCTCCTCGGTGATTCCGAGATCTTTGAGGAGATTGTTTTTCTTAGCCGCTTCGTAGATGTTCGCAATGGCCTGCTTCTCCCTGTCCGGGCTTCCGGTTCCGCCCAGTCTCAGATAGTCCTGAAGTTGCACGTTGACCTCGTCCAGTTCCGGATAGGAATCAGCGCGCGCCATGGTCGGGGGCATGTGCCCGATGAGAGCCGATTCTATGCGTCTTTTGCACTGGATTCCCTCGCCCGGATCATCGATTATGTACGGGTAAATGTTGGGTATCGCGTCCAGAACTAGATCCGGATCGCATTTTTCGGACAGTCCGACGTTCTTTCCGGGAAGCCACTCGATGGTTCCGTGGGTGCCCATGTGGAATATCATGTCCGCTTTGAAAACGTCCTTCAGCCAGCGGTAATAGGCGAGATACTGGTGCTGGGCGAACATCACCGGATCGTGGATGTTGGCCTCCATCTTCTCGGCCCATCCCCTCAGGGGCTGGTATCCAATGAACACGTTTCCTTTGATTATTCCCGGAATCACAAGGCGCTCGCCGTCGGTGCAGATTTCTCCCGGAGGCTGTCCCCAGTCCTTGATCATCTGTTCCTGATCCCATTTCTGAATGGATTCGAACTGCTTCCTGTAATCTTTCTCGGAAACGAGATCGACCGCTTTTTCCCTCATCAGCTCGATCGACATGTTGTCCAGATCGTTGGTGACCCCGTCGAGAATCTCTTCGATGAGAGCTCTTCCGTCTGCCGGAACGTTTTCCACCTTGTATCCGAGGCTGTCGAGGCGCTTCAGTATCTCCGAAACGCTTTCGGGAGTATCGAGTCCGGCGGCGTTCCCGATGCATCCGGAATTCGGTCTGGACTGCCACATGAGGATGGCAACGCGGCGTTCCTCCGCGGGTTTGGACCACAGCTTCCCCCATCCTTTGGCGAGACGCACCAGGTGCTCCACCCTGTCCTGCACGGGGATCAGGCGGGAGGTGCCTCTGGTTCTGACTTTGTAGGCGAACGGAACTCCGAGGATGCATCCTT
>JAEEKU010000074.1 GCA_016282555.1 Methanomassiliicoccaceae archaeon | reverse complement strand
TCGAAGTAAATGTCCATGGTGTATCCGGAGCGGATATCCTCTTCCGATGCCTGAAACAGCTTCGACATTCAAACCCTCGCAGACGGAATTTCGAAATGCCCGGGAAGACGGCTTTGGATCCCAGTTCCTCTTCGATTCTCAGCAGCCTGTTGTATTTGGCGGTTCTCTCTCCGCGCGCGGGCGCCCCGGTCTTGATCTCTCCCGAGCCCCAGCCGACGGAGAGATCCGCTATAGTAGTGTCTTCAGACTCCCCGGATCTGTGGGAGACCACGACGTTGTATCCGTTTCTGAAGCTGAGATCCGCAGCGTCTCCGGATTCGGTGACGGTTCCGATCTGGTTCACTTTCAGCAGAAGGGCGTTGGCCGAACCGGATTCGATTCCGCGGGCGAGACGCTTCGAATTGGTTACGAACAGATCGTCCCCGACGATCTGGACGCGGGAGCCTATCTTCTTCGTGAGCTCCGCGGTGGTTTCGAAATCGTCCTCGAAGAAAGGATCCTCGATGCTGATCAGCGGGTGATTCTTTACAAGATCGGAGTAATGATCGAGCAGCTCCCCGGGAGACAGGTTCATTCCGTCCACCGAATAGATTCCGTTGCTGTAGAATTCGGACGATGCCGCGTCTATCGCGAGGAAAACGTCTTTTCCGGGAGTGTAGCCTGCGTCGGAGACCGCGGAAACTATAGTGGACAAAGCTTCGTCCACGGTATTGACCGGCGGCGCGAATCCTCCCTCGTCCCCGATATTGATGGCTCCCGCCCCGTACTTGGATTTAAGAATGGATTTGAGGTGCATATAGACCTCGGAGGACATTCTGAGACAATCGGAAAACGACTTCGCTCCCGCGGGAATTATCATGCACTCCTGTATCTTCAGATCTCCTCCGGCGTGCTTTCCCCCGTTGATGATGTTAAGCATCGGAACCGGAAGCGTGACGTGATCTCCGCCTATGTGCTCGTAAACGGGAACCCCTTCGCACATCGCTCCGGCCCTGGCCGCGGCGAGGGAGACCGCGACGGTCGCGTTTCCCCCGAGCTTAGTCTTGTTATCGGTTCCGTCCAGTTCGATCATGGCCTCGTCTATCGATCTCTGATCCGCCGGATCCATTCCCGTGATTCTTCCCGCGATGTCCTTGCGGATGTTTTCCACGGCCTTCAGCACACCTTTTCCGCCGTACCTCTGTCCGCCGTCGCGGAGCTCGTGGGCCTCCCACGATCCGGTAGAGGCGCCCGAAGGCGCGATGGCGCTGATTTTGTGGCCTCCGACGGTGATTTCCGCTTCAACCGTGGGATTTCCCCTGGAGTCCAGAACTTCCCTTGCCCAAACTTTGTCTATTTTCATAATATCCCTCAGTCAATCCGTATATATTGTTTCATATCATGGAGAAGTATTCCGCGGTCCTTCTCGGACAGGATCTCGTCGGGTACGGATACGGCGACCGTACGCGGCTTCCCGCTCGTGTCTCTCAGAAGAACGCTGAACATCTTAAGCGTGTCATTGGCCCCGTTGGCTTCCAGAATGTCTATGAAATTATCGAAAACCAGAACAGGATTTCTGGAACTGTTGATGAATTCCTTGAAAAAAGCCAGGCTGGTTCCGAGCTCGCTGAATGCCAGAACATCCGCTTTCGCTTTGTCGGCCATAATCTTGACTTTTATATCTTTGTAATCGAAACGCTCTTTCACGGCCTTTATTTTCGCCGAAGTAACGATCAGAACGTCGTATTCCGCCGTATTGAACAGACCGGCGAACAGATAGATATCCTTAGGTTCCGGTTCGAAAGCGACGTAACACGTTCCGAACGTCACGCCGGAAGCGGACGGATCCTTCACCGGAGCGGGAATTTTCTCCTTTTTTCTGCGGAATAACCGATCCCAGAAACTACTTTTCTTCTTCTTCGGCGCGGGCTGGGTCCGGGCCGGAGACGGGGATCCGTAAATCGCGTTCACTATTTCCGGTACTTTGAAGGGCTTGTCGACGCGCTTCACTATCTCGGGAACATCAGATGGAACATGATCCGACTGAGAAGCGAGAAGGACTATCTTCAGTTCGAAATTCTCTACGGATTCCCTGACTTCGGGGATCAGCAGAGAGGCGTCGGTTCCCCCTACCCCCGCATCGAGAAAAACGATGTCCGGCCTGAAAACGGAGATCTTCTCGACGGCGGCCTTGATGTCGCTGGCCGTGCGGGTGAGACATCCCTCCTTTTCGGCAATCTCGCGGATGATATTCTGAACCTCGACGTTATCGTCAACAATCAATACCTTCATCTTCGGATCGAAAGGCGTATGCTCATTTCGGTATATAACGAAAATGACAAAACATAAACCCGCCGGGGAAACCCCCGGAAGGAATGAAAAACCGACCTTACGGCCGTAAACGGGGGAAACTCACTGTTTCCTGCTCTCTTTTGCTTTGGGCCTTAAATTGCTGTAGCCGCATTTCCTGCATTTATCCGCTTTGGGAGCGTTGGTGGCATAGCAGTTCATGCATACGGACTTGTCGAGAAGTCTGCGCTCAGCTTCTTTGAAACGTGCCATCTGTATTCCTCTGAACGAACCGATTATAAAAGTTATATAAAAACGGTTCTGTCTGCACGGCCCCGCATGACCCGGTCCCTGAAGAATCAACGGGATCCGGTTACGAGAAAGGACAGCCCGGAAAGAGGGGCCTCTGGATGCGGAAAGCGGAGAAGGGATCGCGTTCTCCCCCGCCTACTTCGTGGGTCAGGTAATCCGGTTTAAGAATGTCGATGAGTCCGGCGCACTCCGGACTGGTAAACGGCTTGTGCTGATCGATCCTCGATATGTGCTTATACATCGCGGAAAGAAAGTCCCCCAGCTTTCCTTCCTCCGGAAGGATCTCCTCGAAGGAGTTTCTGTAATCCGCCGAGGCGCTGAAGTGAAAATGCACGGTTTCTATTTTTTCTATGACGTCTTCGCTGTAACCGCAGAAAACATTCTTCAAAGCGTCTATGCCCTCCTCTTCGGTGCGGATATCCGGAAGGCAGTTCATCAGATGGCCGGTATCGAGGCACAGACCCCAGCAGGAGAACTCCAGATGGTTCTCCAGAACTCTGAATCCTCTGCTGTCGGTCATCCTCAGGCCGGGCCACCACAGGTTCTCGAAGAGTATCCTGAACGGGGGCTCCCCTCCCGGAAAGACCGATACGGCGGAGTTCATCGCCTCCGCGAACGTCTTTATTACAAAATCGTCGCTGCGGGAGCATTTTCTTTTGCCCATGCAGGGGATATCGATGTTCGCCAGATGCATAACCCCGTACAGCGGAGATATCTCCGCGGCGAATCTGACGGCGTCGCTGATAGTGGATATGACTTCTTCCCGGGATCTGCCGAACATATAGAACTTCGACGATACGGGATCCATGTCATAAGGGCGGTTCTCCCAGGCGGCCAGCCAGTCCGTGGAGAACGGAAGATGGACCGCCGGGGAAAGCCTGCGGTAAACGGCCGGAACCGGACCGTGGGACGTGAGAAGCTCGAAGCCGTCGCACCCGTTGTCCCTCAGGACTTCCCCGGTTCCGAATTGCTCTGCATTCTCGTAGACTGAATAATTCAGAAAATGCTTCATGCCTCAGAACAGTTCCAAAGCAGCGGAGACGGCGGCCTCTATGGCGTTCACCTTGCTGTTGGATCCTCCGACAATAAGCACGTCGCTGGCGGTTATTCCCGTCTTCTCGCGGATCATCTTCGCGTCTTCCGGCGAGTTCTCGTCCATGTTCCAGTCCGGGGGCATCATGAGATTTCCGTCTCTTATGACGAAAGTGGTGCATCCGTCGGCGCCCACCCTTACGCCGATGTCCCTCTGCTCCATGCCGTTTTTGATCTTCCCGGCGGCGCCGAGAACGAGAACGGCCTGCTGGTACTCGCCGACGACCCCTTCCGAGACCGTTATGTCGACGGGCCTCATCGGCAGGTTTTTGAGGAAATCCAATCCGGCCTTGGTTATGGTTATCCCGGTCTGCCTTATCAGGATGAAATCCCACTCTTTCAGGGTGTCGATTATCCTGCGCATGCTTCCCTCGCCGACGCCGACCTCGGCGGCGAGCCTCTTTCTCCCCATGCTTTTTCCCGTGGACAAAACATAAAGCGCCCAATACACGTTCGCATCGTTGAATCTGAACATCGGGCCGAACTGCGGCTCTTCGATTATCTTCAAGGTTCCACCTGAAACAGTAATCGGGAAACAGGTATTAATCCTGTTGGATGCATCTCATGGAATACTGGCAATAAAACACCTGAAACCGCAACACCGGCCCGATCTGGCCTCTGGGAAAAAGGAAAAAAACCGGGCCCGGAACTGATCCCGCGGCCCGGCGGTTTCTAAGATTATCAGAAGGTTCTGACCTTTCCGTCGATGATCATGTCGGAGACTTTGTCGACGTTGTCGAGCCAGTACTCCGCGATCGATTCGGCGTCGGATTTCCAGGAATTGAGATGCGGATCGTTTTCGGCATTCGGAAGAACGATATGGACCGAAGCGTTCAGAGGCTGGGATACGGGCTTTCCGATCTGGGAGAGGAGCCTGACCCTGATCTCGGCTTCGTTGGTCACTTTTTCGGCGACTT
>JAEEKU010000073.1 GCA_016282555.1 Methanomassiliicoccaceae archaeon | reverse complement strand
TGCCGTCTGAAACAGAAGGGGGGCTACTACCACCACCTGACAGAAAATCAATAATAATTATGATCTGACTACCCCTCGTATGCAATTCACCCGTTGCCCCAAGTATTCGCCGGAGTCCGGTATAAGGATAAAATCTCCCGAGGACACGCTTAAAGAAGTCCTCCCGCTTCTGGAGAAAGCCGGAATCGAAAAGCCGGAAGACATAACTTCCAAGGATAACGTGGGCATACCGGTTTTTTCCGTCGAAAGAAAGGAAACGGCTCTGGGCAAACCGAAATTCTACAACGGAAAGGGCGCGACTTGCGAGCAGGCGGAAGCTTCCGCGGTGATGGAATCTATCGAGCGCTACAGCGCCGAGCAGCGGGAAGAGGACGAGATCGTTTACGGCACGTACGAAGAGGCCAAAGAGGTCATGATGGCTATAGATCCTTACGATCTCATCCTTCCCATGAGAGTTCTGGATCAGTACAGAGGCCAGCAGATCGCCTGGACGAAGGGTTTCGAACTGTTCAGAGGATGCCCGATCTGGGTGCCCGCCTGCGCCGTCTACTATCCTTATACTCCGGACGGGGACTTCCAGCTTTTCAGATGGCATACCAACGGAATAGCGTCCGGAAACACTATAGAAGAGGCGGTTCTGCATGCCCTGTTCGAAGACATCGAACGCGATGCCTGGTCTATTGCCGAATTCCGCGAAAGATGCAACGCCGACATAACCGTGAACGATGAGAATTCGGTTCCCGGCAGGCTGCTGAAATCGTTTTCCGAAAAGGGAATCGAGATCCACCTGAAAGACCTGACATCGGATCTGGGGGTTCCGACCATAGGGGCCGCGGCGGACGACACAGTCACCAAAGATCCGGAGATGCTGACCATAGGCGTGGGGACCCACCTGAATCCGGAAATCGCCGCGATACGCGCGATAACCGAAGTCGCCCAGAGCCGCGCCACCCACAAGCACGGCAGCAAGATCAACGCGCAGCTCCAGAAAGTCACTAAAGAGATGGGGTACGAGAGAATGAAAAAGGCCAACAGGCTGTGGTACTCCGATTCGGAAAACACGGTTTCTCTGGAATCCATGAAAGATCTGTCCACCCCTTACGTCCTCGACGACATAGAAGCCGTTCTGGACAGGCTGATGGGCTGCGGATTCGATACCGTGGCCGCGGTGGACCTCACCCGTCCCGAGCTGGGGGTTCCGACGGTCAGGATGATAGTTCCCGGCCTGGAGGTTGCCACGATGGATCCGGAAAGAGAAGGCGGAAGGCTAAGAGGCATGTGGCCTCCCGAAAGGGTGAGAGATTGATTAAAGCCGTCGGATTCGATCTGGACGGAACGTTTCTCAGCACCCGCGTGGATTATCCCAGGCTGAGAACCGAAGACCTGAGGGTGATGGAGAGGCACGGGATCCCATGCAGAGAAATCTTCGGGGATTCTCCCGGCCCGAGGCTCCGCAGGACCCTTTACGAATGGATGAAACAGAACGGGAGGGGAGACGAGTTCCGCTCTCTGAACGAGGAAATCGACAGAGCCCTTACGGAAATCGAGATGGAGTTCGTCGGCAGCGCCGTTCCGTTTCCCGGATCCGCAGAGGCGCCCGGCATTCTTCACGGCATGGGCCTTAAAACGGGGCTGCTGACGAGAGGAAGCCGCAGGTATGCTTTGAGTGCTCTTACGGTCACAGGCACGGCAGACGGCTTCGACGTCGTAATGGGAAGGGATCACACCTGCTTCGACGACGCGAAGCCTTCCCCTAAAGCGATCGCCGATTTCTCCGCGCTCCTCGGCGTCAGGCCGGACGAGCTGCTGTACATCGGGGATAACATAACGGATTACCGGTCGGCGCACGATGCGGGTGCGGCGTTCGCGGGAGTTCTCACCGGGAACGGCAGCGAGGAGCTCTGGCGGAACGCCGACGAGTCTATTATAATACTGAAAAACGCCGGGGACTGCGTAAAACTGTTCAGAAACCGAGGCCGCAGTCGGAAAGATGATCCAGAGTGCTGTCGTAGAGATCGATGTACTCTTCCGAGGGGAGAGCGTCGTTGACCTGATAGCAGTCCTGATAGCGTCTGCCCGCGGGAGCGTTGGAATAATTCATCTCGTACTCGGAAACGATGCGATCGATAATCCTGTTGACTTCGGATATCTCCATTCCGCAGGTAGCCGCAGAGGCTTCGCCCAGCATTCTGGCCTCCATGCCCGTGGCTTTGTCCATCATGACTCCCTTGGCGGAGGCTACGCCGGATATGAGTTCCCTTCCGGAAGCGGTATCGGCGGCGGCCTGAGCGGCGATTTCGAGAAGACACATCTCGGTGCAGGGGCCGGCCATGGTGTAATACTGGTTGGCGAGGAGAACATCGGTGTTGTAATCGAGGGCGCACGCCACGTGGGCCGCGGCCTGCAGAGTCTCCCTGGCGGTCGTTATCCCCCAGCGGATGTGGATAGGCCCGTCGAGATGTATGTCGCTGTTGAGAATGCAGAACGAGGCCAGAGTGGAGGCTACGGAGCATATCGCGGTTTCCTCTACCCCTCCCGCATATCCTCCGAGGATGGGCATCTGCTCTATCATGATAACGTCTCCCGCCGAATGCCATCCGGAAATGGTGTTCAGAAGACCGTTGTTGACTTTAAGCTCGTTCAGCTGGGAGCTCTCGTGGGGATCGCAGTACATAAGCCCGTTCTGCCCCAGCCCCGAGGATATGCGCCCGTGAACCGAAATGGGCGTCTGGGGACCCTAAATCGCCATTCCCGGCCGTCCGGAGTTGGCGGTCGCCTCGCGCACATATCTGGTTTCGGCCATCGTGGCTTTTATCTCCCAGGGGGAATCCGTGACGACCGGGTGCCCGTTGACCGAGTCCAGAACGCCGCTGACGATGGTGTCCACCATGGGCTCACCGGCGTACGACTCTATAACCGAGGTGAAGATGCTCTCGCTGATGGGAGTTCCGGTGGGGCCCCCCTGGATTACGGGCCTGTTCTTGGAATTGCCGACGCGAGGCTCGCATTTGCATTTGTCCTTGCCGCTTCCCAGAGAGATCCTTCTGGGAGCCATCTTTATCCCCTCGTAGATCTCGTCTTCGGTGATCTTCATGACGCGTCCCATATCGGAGTTGTAAAGCCCGGTCTGCAGAAGCATGTCGACCCCGGCCAGAAACAGATTGTCTATGAGATCCGGATCCTCGGGCACAGTGTCTCTGGTGAATTTTACAGAGTGGCGCTCCTTCATCATGGATGCCGCTTCCGGCACGACTTTGTAATCCCAGTCGTTCTCCGACAGCCTAGGCCCTGCTATAAAGCGATCGTACGCTTCAAAAACATCAACATACCTGCGAGCTGTCATCCGGTGTCCCCTATGGCAAATCAATTTTAAACTTATCTGTTAAAAACGGCATTTTTTATGCAATAATATAAAAACGTCACTGGGCATCGCCCAGAAGACTCTCGACAAGTTTGACTATTTCCGCGCCGGAAGAAGAATAACCGTCGCCGCCGATGGATTTTACCCACTCTTTGGTGCAAGGAGCGCCGCCGAAGATCATCAGAACAGAATATTTTTCCTCGTCTGCCGCCCTGACCATAGCCTTCTGCATCTGAAGGGTGGTGGTCATGAGCGCCGATCCCGCTATGATATCGGCGGAATTGCTCTTCGCCGCCTCTATGAAACTGTAGGGCGAAACATCGGAGCCCAGATCGATGACCTTGTAACCGGCGCCGCGAAGCATGGCGCAGCAGACGTTCTTGCCTATTTCATGAATGTCGCCCTGGACTGATCCCATCACCACGGTTCCGCGGTATTTCTTGTCATCGGAATCGAGAAAAGGGCTGAGTTTTTCCATCGCGAGATTGACGACCGCCGACGCTGCCATGACCTGCGGAAGAAATATCCTGCCGGCATCGAACTTTTTGCCGACGGCTTCCATGCCCTTGCCCAGACCGGAAGCCATTATATCTCCCGGCGGAATTCCGGCATCGAAAGCTTCTTTCAGGCTCTTCTCCATAAGAACGGAATCGTACGTCTCTACAGATTTGCAGACTTTATCCAGTATCCGTTTCTCCGAAGGCTGCGCCATCCTGAACCCCTGATGCGGAATACTGTTTATTGTATATAAAAGCGGACATCCGGGGTTTTTTGATATGAATAAATAAAAAGGCTCCTCCCGGAGGAGGAACCGGTTTCACTGGGTTCCGTCGCCGAGAGTGTGGACGCGGTCGATGACCTTGTTCTCTTCGAGCTCGTTGTACCTGAACCTGTTCTTGTTGTAGGAGAACGTTCTGTCGGCGGGCAGGAGCTTCTTCATCACCTGCATGACGGTGCTTCCGAGACCCATGACGTTCTTGGTCATGTTGATTCCGAATCTTGTGGAGCCGCAGACCACGTGTCCCGGGTTGACGACGTCGCGGGGGTCGAGGACGGTTTTGAGCTCTCTCATCCTGCCTACGGTTGCGGCGCTGTGTATGTTATCGAGGTTCCAGGCGAAGAACACTCCGAATCCGGTGCTTCTTCCTCCGTATTCGGCGGCGACGTCGCCCAGGTAGAAGTTGAATCCGAAGGAGAGCATTCCGGTGAGCATCTCGTTGGCCTTGAAGCAGTAGGGCATGAACAGGGTGGTGGAACTGTCGACCATGACTCCGATGATTCCTCCGGCCTTCATCTTCATCTCCTCGAATCCCTCGTAGCACCTG
>JAEEKU010000072.1 GCA_016282555.1 Methanomassiliicoccaceae archaeon | reverse complement strand
TCAAAGACATAACGATCAAGGAGATGGCCAAAATAGTCGGGTATGTTCCGTATTCGGCCAACGACACCTTCCCGCTGACCGTCGTCGACACGGTTCTGATGGGAAGGCATCCGCACAGCCACAGGGGAACCTTGGACGCCGATCTGGATATCGTCTACGAGACCCTGGATATGCTCGGCATTCTCGATCTGGCTATGCGCTCTTTCAACGAGCTCTCGGCGGGACAGCATCAGAAGGTCATGCTCGCGAGAGGTCTCGCCCAGGAACCGAAGATTCTGCTTCTGGACGAACCCACTTCCAATCTGGACGTGCGCCACCAGATAGATGTGGCGAAAATGCTCAGGCGGCTCTCCCGCGAGAAGAACATTCTCGTGATAATGATCTGCCACGACATCAACATCGCCGCGAAGTACTCCGATAAGATTCTCCTTCTGAAAGAGGGGACGATATACGCTTCCGGCACTCCGAAAGAGGTCATCACGGAGCAGAATCTGGAAGACGTTTACGGCGTGAAGTCGCTGATCATCGATGACGACGATTCCCCGCACGTCGTGCTGAAAGATTCCATTCCGGACAAAAAACATGAGGAAGCCCCCGTTTCCGATTCGAAAGAAAAGGTTCCGGCCGAGTGATTTCCGGAAAACGGGCATCGCCGGCGGCCGATCTCCCTCCGGGCATTCCGTCCGGAGGGGAACTCACATGGACATCATCGGGCGCCCGTTGACCGCACGTTCCAGAATATACAGGGCGCCGTTCTGTCCTATGACGTTTTTCCTCATGAAATCCGAGTCGTAAATCGACGGAAAACCCAGATCCAGCCCCACGGAGCATACTTTTCCTAGCTCCATGCGGCGCACGGTGTTTCCGTCTCCGGCCGCCAGATAGAAACGCTCCGGCATCTCGTCCGTCAATGCCGAGGAGCATTCCGCGGATTCGAGGAACTCTTTCAGTTTTTCCATGGCGTATTCATCGTATCCGTCCGTTACCCTGACGTACACCGGGACGATGGCAAGATACTTGTAAAGCCACTTCACCAGAGGAAGGACCGTGGTGGAGTCTCCGGAAATGCACAGGTTCCTGCCTTTGAGCGAATTGCTTCCTCTGAACGATCTCATCCCGTCGTACGCGCGTCTCCTGCATTTATCCAGTATTCTCAACGCGGGTTCCGGATCCTTTCCGCACAATTCTGCCGCGGCCAGTATCCATTTTTCCACGGAGTCGAATCCTACCGGAGCCTCGTGGATGTCCGCACAGGGGATGCCGTATTCCGAATACAGATCTTTAAGGTTGGAACAGTACTCGGAACTCACTGCGACGTTGAACTCCGCATTGACGGAATTTCTGAATTCTTCCGCGGAGCATCCGGTTCCCGGCACCGCGAGAACTCTGAGCCCCATCGCCTCCAGCAGTCCGGTAAGATCTCCGATCACAGATTTCCAGTCGCGCGCGAAAACGCTGAGGCCGAGGATGTTGACGGTGTCTTTCAGCGTTTCCCTCTTCACGGGTTTCAGCCACCTGAGGATTCTGGTCAGGGTGAGATCGTAGCCCAGACCGACTGGAACGGAGCTGTAGTCAGCATCTATAGCCAGAGCGCGGTTTCCGAGCCCCATTCTCATGATGAGATCCTCGCAATTGTCTCCTATGAGCGATACCCCGGGCGTGTTGATGACGGCGATAATGTCATCATCGGTTTCCGATACAGTCCTCAGAGCATCTTCCAGGCGGTCTATCGCCCCGCTGATATAGTCGTCCGCATCCACTTCGGTGCATGGAACCCGCGGGTTGTTCGCATAATATCTCGTGCGGTAGGCTGCAGGCTCCGCTTTCGGCTCCTTCGGGCATATTATCGATGAAATGAACGTCATATCCCTTCTGCAGCCGACCGGACCGTGGAGCAGCACCTTGATGTCATCGAAGCTTTCCGCGGCGATGACCGAACTCACGAAACCGTCCGGAATCATTCCATACCGCGCTCCTTTGTCCACGAGGCGGAAACGGGCGTCCGGATAAGATTGCACACGTATTCCAGAAGATCCGTCGAAGCGTCGATAGAAACCGAACCCGGAGGGATCGGGCCGTTTCTGTATGCCTCCATTCCCGCTCCCCTGAAACTTCCCAGCACGAGATCCGGAGCGAGGGTTTTTATCTCATCCAGTATGCTGGCCGCGTCTGATTTGTCCGGAACGCGGACGTCCGCATGGCGATCCGTGCGGAAGGGTCTGCTTTCCGAAGGCCCGGTCATAACCGCGCCCGCAATTTCGGCTTCCGCGTCTTTGAGAGTATCCGCGATCCAGTCCAGAGGACGATCCAGCCATCCTATGAGGTATATGCGTTTGCCTTTCAGAATTTTTTTCGATTTTTCGACGGCGGACCTGTATTTCTCCGTCTTTTTTCTGATGTATTCACCGGCCGTTTTCGAATTGCTTTCGTTTCTGAAGCGTTCTATCCATTCCAGCGTGTCTCTGGTTCCGCAGGGTATTTTGTACGGAATCAGCTTCATGCCTTTCTCTTCAAGCATGGAGCGGTGCTCTCCGGACAGATCCCGATCCGATGCGGGGATGCAGAACTCGGCGCGTCCGCATTTTACTATCTCGTCAACCGTGCAGTTGCTGAACAGAACGCAGTTAAGGCTGTACCCGAGGCTGCGGAGCAGTTCCTCGATTCTCGTCCTGTCGCGGCCGGAGTTCATGCCCATGGACGAACTGACGTTTACCACTCCCTTTACCGGTTTTTCATTCGCGTCCACGAGCGAAAACAGGCTTTTCCTCACCGCGGCTATGCCGGCAAACGCGGTTCCGATGAGGTTTCCGTCGGTTCTGACATCGAGAATTTTTATTCCGTACTTTTTTTCGAGCTCTTCGATGCAGGATCCAACGTCATCGCCTATGATGCCCGGGATGCATGCGGTCACGACGGCAACCGCTTTCGGATTGTTTTTACAGACTTTTTCCAGCGTTATTCTCAATTTTTCTATTCCGCCGAATATGGAATCGCCGTCAGTCATATCCGTGCAGAAGATGTTGTCGGAGTAATCGGTATTCAGTTCCGGATTTGTTTTCACATCCGCGAGAAGATGGACGTCGCGTATGTTTCCCATATTGTATCCGCATGCTCTCGGCCCGTGGATCACGATTTTCAGATCTTTCACTCCGCACAGCGACATGACCGCGGCTCTGGCGGCGCATGCCTCTCCGTCCGACTTTCTGATTCGGATGTTCCCGCCCGGCGCCCCGATTTCTCTGCAGATCTCCTTGCCTTTGAGGAGGCGGTCCAGTTCCCCGTCGGTAAGGGGATCGGCTTTGTAGAGGACAGTTTCCCCGGTGATAAGATTCCGTATGCTGTTTGTCAGAAGATCGTACTGTTTCGACGGTTCCGAGTCCGGGAACAGCTCGCTCACTGTCTTCCCTTCTTTCTCGGCGAGGGCGAAATGGCGATCCCGGGGAATTCTGCACACTATCGGAAGCCCCACGGCTTCGGAGAAGCGTTTTACGAGATCGTCCTCGTCCTCCATTCCTCTGCAGTTAAGGATTATCCCGCCTATGCGGGGTTCTGTTCCGGAGTGGTTTCTGACCCCGCGGAGAATGTTGTTCGCCGCATAAACGGCCATAAACTCCCCGGAAGTGACCAGATACACGGCGTCGGCGTAGTTCTTTCTCAGCGGAACCGCGAATCCTCCGCAGACGACGTCGCCGAGAACGTCGTATAGGATGATGTCGTAATCGTTTTTGTTCAGTCCGAGACGCGACAGTTCGTTCATCGCGGTTATTATTCCGCGTCCGGCGCATCCGATTCCGGGTTCCGGGCCTCCGCACTCGATGCAGTCCGCCCCGCAGGGGGCTCTGATTATGAGGTCTCCCAGTTTCAGTCCGGATTTCGGAACCGTGCTGACGGATTCCAGCACCGTCGGCTGATCCTCTCCTCCGAGAAGGCTGCGGGTGGAATCATGCTTCGGATCGCATCCTATCTG